>JAADHL010000374.1 GCA_013151875.1 Deltaproteobacteria bacterium | reverse complement strand
CTCTTTTGGACCTTATTCAGGAGGGGAATATCGGCCTCATGAAGGCCGTGTCGCGCTTCAACTGGAGGCTTGGGCACAAGTTCAGCACCTACGCTACATGGTGGATTCGCCAGAGCATCAGCAGGTCGCTTGCGGAACACGGCAGGACGATCCGGGTTCCGGTGCACCTTGTCGAGTGCATGAGCAAGGTTCAAAAGACCAGGAGCCTGCTGCACAATCAATTGGACCGCGAACCCACTCCCAAAGAGGTGGCCGAGGCCTCCGGTTTCACGGTCGAACAGGTCGAACGCGCCCAGCGCATCCTGGTCCGCACAGTGTCCCTGGACATGCCGCTTGGGGACGAGGACGGTGAACTGAAGGACGTGGTCGAGGACGACGGCGCCGTCATGCCGTTCGACGAGGCCGTTTCAGGGGACATGCAGGTGGCCATCCGGCGTCTGCTGGCGTGCCTTACCCCCAAGGAAGAGGCCATCATCCGCATGCGTTTCGGCATTGGGGTCAAGCGCGAGCATACCCTCGAGGAGGTCGGAAACGCGGTGGGCCTCACACGCGAACGCGTCCGTCAGATCGAGGTCAAGGCCCTGTCCCGATTGCGCTTCCCCGCCGGCAGTCGCGACCTGTCGTCGTTCCTTTCGTAAACTTCGCGATTCCCCCTTGTTTGACGTGTATCCCATCAACAGATAAGGTACCGGCCGTTCTGGACGGAGCGGTGCATCGTGGCTGAGGACACCACAGGAAGCGAGATCCGGCGGCAGAGGGCGGACAAGATCGACAGATTGCAGGAACTGACCGGCCAGCGGTATCCGAACGATTTTCGTGTAACCGGTACCGCCGCGGATGCCGTGTCCCAGGGCGGCGATCTGGACGGCGAAGCCTTGAAGGAAGCCTCCATCCGCATTGCCATGGCGGGCCGTGTCATGGCCGTAAATTCATTCGGCAAATCCACTTTTCTGCGCATTCGCGACCGTACCGGAATTCTGCAGGCCTATGTCCGTCTCAACGTGGTGGGCGAGGATGCCTATCAGTGCCTTAAACTGACCGACATCGGCGATATCGTCGGGGTCGAAGGGACGCTTTTCCGAACGCGCACCAATGAATTGACCCTGGCTGCCGAATCCTTCCGGGTACTGACCAAGGGCCTGAGGCCCCTGCCGGAAAAGTGGCACGGGCTGAAGGACGTGGAGCAGCGCCAGCGCATGCGCTATGTGGACCTGATGGTGAACGAGGAATCCCGGGACGTGTTCAGGGCCCGGACGGGCATCATCGCCCATATCAGGCGCTTTCTGGACGACATGGGGTTCATGGAGGTGGAAACACCCATGATGCACGGTGTCCTGGGCGGGGCGAACGCAAGGCCGTTCGTTACGCACCACAACACGCTGGACATGGACCTGTACCTGCGCATCGCCCCGGAGCTGTATCTGAAACGCCTGGTGGTCGGGGGATTCGACCGGGTCTACGAAATCAACAGGAACTTCCGCAACGAGGGCCTTTCCACGAGGCACAACCCCGAGTTCACGATGCTCGAGTTCTACTGGGGTTATGCCACTTACCTCGATCTGATGGACCTGACGGAAAAGATGCTCAAGGACCTGGTCGTGGGCCTGTTCGATAGAACCACCGTGGAGTACCGCGGCGCCGTTCTGGATTTCGGTTCGCCTTTCAGGCGGCTTTCCGTGTGCGACGCCCTGCGCGAATACTGCGATGCGTCCGAAGACGTCTTCAACGATCCGGACCGGGCGGCGGCCTTTGCGCTTGACAACGATGTGGCGGAGGATGAGGTCCAGCGAATACTGGCGAAGCACGCCCGCGACGACGCCGAGTCCAAAAGGAACGCGTCGCTGGAGCTGGGCATGGCGGTCTTCGAGAGCAGCGTGGAAGGGCGCCTGGTTCAGCCCACGTTCATAACAGGTTTCCCTCTGGCGGTGTCGCCCCTGGCCCGTCGCAGCGACGACGACCCGACCCTGGTTGATCGTTTCGAGCTGTACGTGTCCGGGGCCGAACTGGCCAATGCCTTCAGCGAGTTGAACGACCCCGCCGACCAGGAAGAGCGCTTTCGTCGCCAGATGCAGGCCAAGGCGTCAGGGGACGACGAGGCCATGGAATACGATGAAGACTACATCCGGGCCCTGGAGTACGGCATGCCGCCCGCGGCGGGCGAGGGCATCGGCATCGACCGTTTGACCATGGTGCTCACGGGCCGCGAAAACATCCGTGACGTGATCCTGTTTCCATTGTTCAGGCCCGAGAGCAGAACGTAGCCCGGCCGCTGACTTTTCGGTAGTTGGTCAATGTCTGAGATCCAGAATTTCCTGATACCGGTGATCGAGCTTATCGGCGTGATGGTCGCGGCGGTGGTCCTGGTCTCGCTGTTGGTCAGTCTGCTGGTGGCGGTCCTGCGGCGATGGACGGTGACGGGCGGTTTCGGGTCCTACAAGACGCTTTTGGCGGTTCGCATCCTGGTCGGATATAGGGAAGAAGGCGGGGGATTCCTGTCCAGGCTGATTCCGGTGTCGGGCCAGAACTTCATCGCCATGGTAGGCACCGCAATCGGGGTGTGGGCCCTGATAGTGGTCCTGTCGGTAATGGGCGGATTCGAAGCGGACCTCAAGGGCAAGATAGTCAGATTCAGCCCGCATGTGACGGTCGACGCCGCCGGCGGCGTGGGCGAGGGCGTGGTGGACAAGGCGGTGGAGGGGCCCCTGTCCAAGGCGCCTCACGTGACCCTGGCCGAGACCATGGTCGAGGGCGAGGCCATGCTGACCTCCATGACCAACATGAGTCCCGGCATGAAGATCATCGGAATTGATCCGGACGGGCGGTTGGCGGGCCTGTGGTTGCGCCCTGTCGTCGGGGCTGAAACGATGGATGCGCTCAAGGCGCCGGTCAGGGTGATGTCCGACCGTGACATGGGCTTCGAGGCCAAGACAAGGGAGGCGAAATCCCGGGATTCCGAAAGCATGCCTCCGATTCCAGCCGCGCCCGGCAATACGGGGCGGGTCCTGCCCGGGATCGTCCTGGGGGAGGAGCTGGCCCGCAGCCTGTCGGTCGCGCGTGGAGCCCTGGTTACAG
>JAADHL010000029.1:3123-5791 GCA_013151875.1 Deltaproteobacteria bacterium | reverse complement strand
GATTGGCGCCTTGAACATGGGCTCCATGAACTACGCCAAGTACCATCAAAAAAAGAAGAAGTTCGTGTTCGAGTTCGTGTTCGCCAATCCATTTTCTGAGATCATGGAAATACTGACCGCCATGAACGAGGTAGGCACAAAGCCAGAGATGGAATGCTTTGACGTTGGTCACATAGGCAATTCGTATCCCCTGATCGATATGGGAGTCCTGAAGCCGCCCTTCCAGTACAGCCTGATAATGGGGGTTACTGGCGGCGTTCCACCCACCAGCGCGAACCTGCACGCCATGGCCGCTCAACTGCCCCCGCAAAGCGACTGGGAGGTCATCGGGATAGGCAGGGATCAATGGAGGCTCGTGGCTGCGGCGGTCTCTATGGGCGGAAACGTCCGGGTCGGTCTGGAGGACAATTTCTACCTTCCAGAGGGCATCATGGCCGCCTCGAACGGCGACCTGGTCGAGCGCGCTGCCCGCATGATCAGGGATCAAGGCCGCGAAGTCGCTTCGGTGGATGAGTGCCGCGACAGGCTGGGGCTGGTGAATAAATAGTTTTCGGGGTAAATTCCATTTTCCTTGACTACAGGAGAACAAATTGGGCAACCCGACAGCAAAATTTCAGACTTCCATGGGCGATTTCGAAGTGGAGGTGTTCGCGGACAAGATGCCGGTCACCGCGAAAAACTTCCTTGACCTTGCCAGAAGCGGCTTTTACGACGGCCTGCACTTCCACCGTGTCATCAAGGGCTTCATGGTTCAGTTCGGCTGTCCGTACAGCAAGGACCCTGAAAGTCCAAGGGCCGGCACCGGCGGCCCACCGCACGGCACCATCCGGGACGAGCACCCCGCGGACGCGAAGCTGTCCAATGAGCCCGGAACATTGAGCATGGCCAACACCGGGCAGCCGAACAGCGGCGGCAGCCAGTTTTTCATCAACACGGTGCACAATGCGTTTCTGGATTGGTTCACGCCTGGACAGTCGAAACACCCGGTATTCGCCAAGGTGATTTCCGGAATGGATGTCGTGACGAGCATAGAATCGACCCCCACGACCCCTGGGGATCGGCCCGTTACCCCTGTTCAGGTCACAAAGATAACAGTCAGCGACGGTTGACGAAAAACTCTAGACTCGCGCCCCGCCGCCCTTTTTTGCCGCTCCGGCCAGAAACCCGATGAAGCGCGATCTCAGGCGGTCGGACAGCAACGCCCGCTTTACCGGCGCCATCCTCAGGACCGCCCCGGCCAGGTGGTTGAGCACGGTCATGGAAACGCCGCCGGCCGTGTCGAAAACCACGTGCTGGAGTTTCCCGCGCTCCAGGGCCTGGACCAGGATCCTTTCCAGGGTCCCTTCAGGCGTGATCATTACCTGTTCGCGTTCAACCATGTGCAGGGCGTCGTGGCGACATTCCAGGACGCACAGACCGCAACCGATGCACACGTCCTGGTCCACCTCGGACAGCAGGCGCGGCCGTTTGCCGGCCACGGGCGCCCTACCCTTTTGCGATATCGCCTGTATGGGGCATCGCCTGGCGCATCTGCCGCAACCGCGGCATTTGTCGGGATCATCGACCCTTGCCACGAAGGGGCTGGTACGAATTGGATTGACGAGCCCGTGCTCGTTTATTGCCTTGAGCTGCATGCAGCAGCACCCGCAGCAACTGCACAGCCATGTGACGTTGTTCTGTACGTTGTCAGCGATGTGAACCAGCTTCGATTCCCTGGCCTGGGCCAGTTTTTCCAGGGCCTCGTTCTTGTCCAGCCTGCGGCCCAGTTCGTGCTGGACCACGTATGCGGCCCCTCCGTTCAGGGCCATGCAGATGTCCATCGGCGCATCGCAGTTCTCGCCCAGGTGTTCGGCCTTGTGACGGCAGTAACACAGCGAAACGGACCAGTCCGAAGCGTCCGCAACGACTTCGGTCGCCCTTTCCCAGGTCAGGGTCTCGGCCATCACCTCCGGCGCCACCGCCTCCTCGTTGACCAGGGTGCGGCCAAGGGTGGTCGCGCCTTCCAGCATGGTCGGCAGGGCATCCATGCCCGTTTCCCACATCTCGTGGTAGGCCACGGACAGCGCCTTCTGATCCACGTCGGACCGACGGCGCATCATCGAGAATTCAAAGAAGCCCACCACCGGTGGGGCCACGCAATACCATGAACGTCCGCGCTCTTCGTCGTGGATGTCGATTATCGCCCCACGGGAAGCCAGGGCCTGAAGCAGGGGCAACACCTCCGATTTCCTTCGTCCGGTCATCTTTGCGATTCGGCCCGCGCTGGTCGGAGTCAACGGCATCCGAGCAACCAGTTCGGCCTCCTCGGGCTTGAACAGGATGCGAAGGACCTCCATGGCGGCCGGGGTCCTGGGAAACCCCGGAATCGTGTTGTCGAGCCTTTTCTGCAGGTCCAGATGGGCCTTCTGATGAGTCAGGTGTCCGATGTCCGGCCTCCAAAGCTGAAACTCAGCGACGAATATGACAGTTGGAGCGACTCAAGGCAAGCGGGAACGGGTTGATGCAAGGTCATGAACAATCCGATCATAGCGGTCTATGCAGGCCTCGCGATCAAAGTGTTCGAGGCAATAATCCCTGCCCCTGGCGCCCATCGTGCGCGCCTGGTCCCGATCACGCGCCATCCTGGCGGCTGCATCCGCCACCCCGATCACATCCCCAGGGTCCGCGA
>JAADHL010000029.1:0-3078 GCA_013151875.1 Deltaproteobacteria bacterium | reverse complement strand
CCGCCAGGTACGGAATCCCCGCCGCCATGAACCCCAGCATCTTGGACGGGACGACCGGCGTTCGGGCCTCGGCCTTCAGGGTGACGAGACCCGCGTCAAAGGTCTTGAGCCAGGCAATGTATCTGTCCGGCTCCACAAAGGGATGAAACACCACGTTGGAAAGCCCGAAAGCACGCGTCTCCAGGCCCTTTCTGGCGACACCGTCCCCAACCAGCAGAAAGGCGACATCCTGTCTGCCGTCGAGCCGCCGGGCTGCCTCAACCACGGTATCGAGGTCCTGGGCGAACCCCATGACACCTCCGAACATGAACACGAATTTCCCGTCCAGTCCAAGTTCGCGGCGGACCGCGGGGTCCGGGTCCGCGCGCAGATATGAGCCGGCATCAACCCAGTTGTGGACAAGCTCGAACCTGTCGGCATACCTGGGCCGGTGGCGCGACATCCACTGGACATTGCCTTCCGAATGAAGGGTGATTCGGTCCGCATGGCGATAGCAAAGGTCTTCCATCGCCTCGAACGAGCGGATCAGCGCGCGGTTGGCAAGCACGCCCAGGTCGATCGCGGCCTGGGGCATGATGTCCTGCACGTTCAGCACCACCTTGCATCCAAAACGCTTCTTCAGTGCGGCCGCGGCTATTCCCAGGGTGAGCGGCGGCGAGAAGGTTATGATGACATCGACAGGCCCAAGCAAGGCGCCCGCCGTGGAAATCAGGATGGGTAGAGCAAGTTCGGAGACACCCTTGATGATCGGGCCCACATTGTGAAGAGGGGGGACAGGCACGCGGACAACTCTGATCCCTTCCTCGTCGCGGACGATATTGGAACGGATGTCCCTGAACGCCTCCCTGTCAGCCGGCGTCAGGTTGTATGTGGGATAGGTCGTCAGCACCGATACGTTGTGGCCACGCTGGGCCAGACCCAGGGCCAGTTCCCTCATGAGGGTCGGGCAGGACCTGATCTCCGGCGGGTAGGCGTCAGTCAGCAGCAGAATTCTTTGCGATGTATCGCTCGCAACGGTCCCTGATGCTTTCCCAGGGGTCCTCATCGAAGTCATACCCCAACTTTAGCCAGCACGCGACCGGCGGTGGTAAAACGCATGCAGCGCAGGAGGGCCTCCAGCTTTCGGGACGTATCCCCAAACTCGAATCCATGCCTCATCCGGTACAAAACCCCACCGGGCAGACTGGGCTGGTCGCGGTCGAGTTCCCAGGGATGAACATAGCAGATACCGGGAAACCCCCGGGACAACAGGCTTTTCAGGCAAGCCGTGATGACCGTGAGCGGCAGCGCCCTCAGGTAGAACCCGCCTGAAAACGGAATATTCACCGGTCCGATCCGCACGGTGGAGATCGGAAACTCGACCAACCGACCTCCCCTTCCCGTCCGATAGGGAAAACGAGGCGCTTGAGGAAAGCCGTACCGCGGGTTATGGACCGGAAAAACACTGGAATCGAACTCGAATCCCATGTCCTCCAAGACATCGAGGGCCCACAAGGTACGCCCATCCACTGAGAAACAGGGTGCGCGGAATCGTTTGGCGTCAGTCCCGGACGCCTGTTCCACGGAGTCCAGGGCCTTTTTCACTGACTCTCTGAAATCGTGTTCACAACGTCCCCAAAGGGGCAGGTGATAGTCATCATGCACGCCCATTTCGTGACCCGCTTCAGCGATCCTCCTGATCAATTCCGGGTGCTCGCGCGCCACGTGGCCAAGAACGAAAAACGTCGCCGAAGTATCGGTGGATTCCAGCAGATCCAGCAGACGGGGAAGCCCCAGGTCCATCCTCGATGGCCAGGTCCCGACATCGGACGGCAGATCCGTTATTCCCGCGTACCATTCCTCGACGTCCACGCTGAGGGCAAGAAGCCCCTCGGAGTCTCGGGGCGGCACGCCTGGTTGCCTGGAAATCACCGTTCGGTCAACCTTGTGAAAATCGGTTTGGAGGCCAAAAAGATCAGTATGGCGGCTGGCCAGATCATATCCACTTTTTCATCCAGGGAGATGGCCACTATCACGAAAGGCAGGGCCTGTACGGCCGCCATGATCGCGACACCGAAGCCAATGGATCCAAGACGCTCGGTCAGCCAGTAGATGAAGTGATCCGGGCTGCGCCGCCAGGGCGCAATCCCCTGCCTGACGCGGCGGATCGTTACCCAGCACACCTCGAAGCAGGGAACGGCCATCAACAGGAACGCCAATCCCCAGCCAGGGGCGCCCCTGGTGGGAAAGTCCACGTACATCACCAGCAAAGAGGCCAGCCCACCTAAAGGAAGGGACCCGGTGTCGCCCAGGATCTGTCTGCCGGGCCAGGCGTTTCGGGGCACGAACCCGATTGCGGCCCCGGCGAACGCAAGCGCGGTCATGGCGAGTTGCGTGTCGCCCTGCACCCACAGCAGCAGCCCCACCGCAGCCAGATGTATGGACGCCACCGAGGGCAGGAGGCCGTCGACTACGTCCAGAATGTTGTAGGCATTGGTCATGACGGTGAGCCACGCCGCGGCAAGCAGGACCCAGGGCAGTCCGTACGGCATCCATGCAGGTCTGGGGAGCCACAGGACAATCATCAGGGCCAGCGGGACCTGCAGGACCACCTTCCAACCGGGCGTAAGGGGATGGGAATCATCGAGCAGGCCTATAAGGAACAGCCCGAATGCAAAGATCAGCACTGGTCGCCACTCTGAATATATCCCTGTGGCGAACACGGAAACCAGGGTTCCGGCGGCCATCACCGCAATGCCGCCGAAGCCGTACCTGACGCCCTTGGTATGGCAAGGATTACCCCGGGGAGGTTCAATGGCCTTGCCCATGCGACGAGTAGCCGCGAGCACCAACCAGGACAGCACCAGGGAGCACAGGGCGGCGGACGTGACGATACCGATGCGTCCGATCCCAATGCCGAAAAACAGGTCGTTTCCCAGACCGCCAGGATTCATGAAGCCATCCTCATGAAGCCTTTCCGCCGTGCGCGAAATAGCCGCTGGAGCCAAGCCTTGAAACAACTACATCCGTCAATCCGGCTTCAGCGAACGCATCCATGACACCGGACCGAGTCTGAAAAAATATTGGGCAACCCCGCAA
>JAADHL010000004.1 GCA_013151875.1 Deltaproteobacteria bacterium | reverse complement strand
TGATCCTGACGGCGGATCGTAACGGAAAGCTGGCGGTCGTAAATGCCGTGGACGCCGAGACCCTGCTCAAGGGCCTGGTGCCGTCGGAGATATTCAACGACGCCCCCATGGAGGCGCTGAAGGCACAGGCAGTGACCGCGCGGGGCGAACTCTTTGCCAAGCTAGGAACCCGCCACACGGCGGATCCATACATGGTCTGCGCGGACGTCCACTGCCAGGTCTACAGGGGCTCCAGCCGCGAAAACCCCAGGACCAGCAGGGCGGTGGATGCCACGCGTGGGCAGATGATGTTCTACAAGGGCAGACTGGTTGATTCGGTGTATGGCGCATCATGCGGTGGGCACACAGAGAGCGGAAGCATGGTCTGGCAGGGGTCGGGACATCCATATCTGACCGGTGTTTCGGACGCCCCGGGCGGGGCGGATGTGTTCGGGAAAGACGGTGTAACCGAGGAATCCGTCAGGCGCTTCATCGATCATCCCCCCAAGGGCCTCTACTGCGGCAGCACGCGATACGGCAGGGAGTCGTTCAGGTGGACCAAGGACGTATCTTTCGACGACGTGCGCAAAGGCGCCTTGAAGTTCAGCGGTCGGGACGTGGGACCGGTGACGGGCCTTGTGACGCTCCAGCGCGGGGTGTCCGGCCGAATTACACGCCTGGAGGTCAGGGGCGAGCAAGGCAAGGCGGTGCTTTCACCCGAGCTGATAATCAGGAAGGCATTCGGCTCGCTGCGAAGCTCCCTGTTCGTGTGGGACGTGGTTGCTGGGCCGTCCGGCAAAGTGTTCCGATTCCGTGGGGCCGGTTTCGGTCACGGGGTCGGCATGTGTCAGTACGGGGCAATCGGGCGGGCGGCCAGGGGCCGGAAGTTCACCGACATCCTGAAGCACTACTACACAGGCGCGGACGTGGTACGAATTTACTGACCGGGATTCGGTAGCGTGGTCACCTTTCCTGTCCCAGCATGTCAAGGAACTCATCCTCGCCGAGGACCGGAATTCCCAGTTTATCGGCCTTGTTCAACTTGGATCCGGCGGCATCGCCCGCCACGACCATGTCCGTTTTTGTGGACACGGAGGACGCGACCTTGCCGCCCCTTTCCATAATCAGCGCCTTTGCCCGCTCTCGCGTCATGCTTGACAGTGTTCCCGTCAGCACGAAGGTCTTTCCAGCGAAACGAGGGTCCGCCTGTTCAGCGGATTCTTCGTGGGCCATGGACACGCCCGCCTCGCGCAGCCGACGGACCAGCTCACGATTGGATTCGCTTTTAAAGAAGCCGGCGACGCTTTTCGCCACTACCGGGCCCACGTCTTCCACGTCCGCCAGGTCCTCTTCACCGGCCGCCATGATTGCATCGATGGACCCGAAATGATTGGCCAGCCCGCGGGCGGTCGCCTCACCCACGTGTCGTATCCCCAGGGCGAATACCACCGCCGACAAGGGGCGCGATTTCGACTTTTCGATGGCCAGGATGAGGTTTTGCGCTGATTTTTCGGCCATGCGTTCCAGGTTCATCACCTGTTCGAGGCCCAGGTCGTACAGGTCGGCGACGTCGTGCGTCAGTCCCTGATCCACCAACTGGTCGGCTACCTTGTCGCCCAGGTGCTCGATGTCCATGGCCGTCTTGGAGCCGAAGTGCCGGATGCGTTCCTTGAGCTGCGCGGGGCATGATGCGTTGATGCAGCGGCGTACAGCTTCACCTTCCTCGCGGTTGGCGGCCCCGCCACAAACCGGGCAAACGGTCGGCATCACGAACCGTTCCTCGGTCCCGTCGCGCCGGTCCGTCAGCACCTCCACGACCTCGGGAATCACGTCTCCCGCTCGCTGGATCGTGACCCAGTCCCCCACCATCACTCCCTTGCGGACCACCTCGTCCTCGTTGTGCAGGGTCGCTCGTCTTACCATGACACCCCCCACCCTCACCGGGGTCATTTCGGCCACCGGGGTCAGAGCTCCGGTGCGGCCGACCTGCACGACTATCCGCTCGATGCGGCTTGTCTCGCGGGTGGGGGGGAATTTGAAGGCAATGGCCCACCTGGGGCTGCGCGACACCTCACCCAGTTCGCGCTGGAGGGCGAATGAATCCACCTTGACAACCATGCCGTCGATTTCGAAAGGCAGTTTGTCCCTCGAATCCAGCATCCTGTGATACTGCTCCATCACGGCGTCCATGCCGTTGACCCTGCGGGCCATGTCGCAAACGGGAAAGCCCAGACCGCGCAGTCTGGACAGAAGGTCCCATTGCGACGAAGGCTTGAAGCCGTCCGCGGCGCCGATGGAATAGGCAAAGAAGGCAAGCGGTCTGCTGGCCGTCACAGAAGGGTCCAGTTGCCTCAGAGATCCCGCGGCGGCATTTCGCGGATTGGCGAAGATCGGTTCCGACTCCGCCTCGCGTTGCCGGTTCAATTCCTCGAACCGGTCCTTGCGCATGTACACCTCGCCCCGCACTTCCAGCAATTTCGGAATCGGTTCCGGAAAGAGGGGGGTGGAATCCGGGACCCGCGCATCCAGACGCAGGGGGATGGACCCTATGGTCCTTAGATTGGAGGTGACGTCCTCTCCAACGGTTCCGTCGCCGCGCGTGGAACCGGAAACGAATACGCCGTTTTCGTACACCAGTTCGGCTGACAGACCGTCGAATTTCGGCTCCACAACGAAGTCGAAGTCATCCTCGCGGCCCAAAAATCGTTTGATTCGCGCATCGAATTCCCGCATCTCGCCCTCATCCATGGCGTTCTGGAGGGACAGCATTGGGACGCGGTGTCTTACCTGTGAAAATCCCTCGGCAGGGGCCGCGCCGACGCGCTGGGAAGGCGAGTCCATGGTGACAAGGTCGGGGTGTTCCCGTTCGATGGCCAGGAGTTCCCTGAACAGGCGGTCGTATTCGGCGTCGCTGATTTCGGGCGAGTCCTCGACGTAATACAGGCGGTTGTGCCTGCGGATCTCGTCGCGGATCCGTTCGATTTGCTTTTGTGCGGTTTCATGATCCAATGGAGCGACTCTCCCACCAGGGCAGTGCGAGCTTAACAAAGGCAAGCTTAACATGGGAGGGCGTTGACGGCTTACAGGCTCAGCGCGGGTGTTTCTGGTAT
>JAADHL010000387.1 GCA_013151875.1 Deltaproteobacteria bacterium | reverse complement strand
TCCTTTCCCAGCGTCACGAAGTACGCGTTGTACCCGGTTACTCTGACCAGCAGGTTTCGAAATTCATCTGGGTCCGCCTGTGCCGCCCTGAGCATGTCTGGATCGATCACGTTGACCTGCAGAGCGGTTCCGCCTTCCTCGTTGTATGCGGCCAGGAACGCGGCCAGTTTCTCCACATGGACCTCATCCCTGAGCAGCGACGGTGACAAGCTGATGGTATGACTGTCACCGTTCGGGGCCGTGACCATGCCCAGTTTGCCGACCGAACGGGCGTTTGCGGTGGGTCCATTGCGATCCATTCCAGTGACCGGGCAGCTTCCGTTGCTCAGGAACCTGCCGCCTGGCCTGCCGTCCGGAGTCGCCGCGGTCCTGGGCCCGTAGCAGACCCAGTAATTCCACGACAGGTATCCGCTTCGATATTTTTTGCCGGTGGCCGGCGAATAATGTGAGGCCGTGGCCTCGGTCCAGAACCTGTGAAGTTCCCTGGCTATCATGTCCGCGCCGTCATCGTCGTTGCCGTATTTGGGCGTCTTGTTCCGCATGAGCATGAGGGTCTTTTCGTGGCCTTTGAAGTTGGCGGAGATCGCATCGACCACCTCTTTCATGGTGATGCGCCCCGTGTCGAATACCAGGTGCTTGACCGCCGCGAGCGAATCGACGGTCGTGCCGAACGCTATCCCCTCCACGGTCAGGTAGTTGTGCCTTGCGCCGCCGGCCGTCACGTCCTTTCCGCTTTCGGCGCACCCCCCGACCAGCAACGACAGGTAGGGCGTGGGCTGGAACCTGGCCCGAATCCCGTCAGCCTGGTTGTTGGCGCGCACAATCCGGTCCAGCAGTGACGAAAGCTGCTTCTTTACCGCGTCCTCAAAGTCCGAATAAGTCTTGAACCCGATGGGGTCGCCTGTTTCCGGGCCGACCCTGACCCCGGTCCCGTGGTCCTTTCCGTTGAAAAGGGCCAGTTCGACTGACTTCGCCAGATTGAGGTTCACGTCAACGGTGCCTGACCTGTCGCAACCTTGGAGGGTGTTCTCCAGACACCCGACCGGTGCGTAATCCCACAGTTCATCCTCGGGCAGTCCCTGCCACCTGAGCCCCTCGATTGAATGTTCGTCGAAATTCAGAAGGAACGGCGACCCCTGGGCCCGGGCGATGAGCTGCGCCACCCTGCGCAGAAGTTCGGGCGGGGTCTTTCGATGCAGCCTGATGTTGGGTTTGGGCTCCAGCAGGTTCATGTCCTCGATTACGTCCAGGAGCAGCCATGTCATGTCATTGCTTGCGTCGTTTCCCTGCTCGTCCATGCCTCCCAGGGTGATGAGTTGACCGTAACCCGCGGTTATGCCCTGGTTGTTCCCGACGCGGCCCTGATAGTCGTAGGCATAGTTGTGCTTCAAGAACCAGCACTGGAGCAACTCCCTGGCGCCGTCCCTGTCGAGTCTGCCCGCCGCCATGTCCTCCTTCATATATGGATACAGGTACTGATCAACGCGTCCGGGGGACAGTCCAGGGCCCGGATACCCCTCCTCGGTCATGACCAGCATATGCAGAAACCACAAGGATTGAAGGGCCTCGTGCAGGGTCTCGGCAGGCTCCCACGGGACCTTGCGACAGATGCGCGCGATCCCGTGAAGTTCATCTTTTCGACGACCGTCACCGCATTTACCGGCCAGCTTATCGGATTCGTCCGCGTATCTCCCGGCCAAAACCGGCACGGCCCTGGCTGCAAGGACCATGGCTCGTCTGAAAGCGTCCTTTTCGGGATCCTCCCCGGTCATGAGGGCCTCGATCTCATGGACCAGACCCTTCAGACCCACGCGAAGCGCCCTGCGGTAGTCTGGAATGATATGCCCCGGCACCGCCCCGCAGTTGCCTATCCCGATGCGATCCAGTTCATACGCCTTTTCAATGAAGTCCGATTCCAGACGCCGATATTCCGACGCCTCGCTCTTGTTGTGGGTCAGGGACATGGCGGTATTGAACTGGCCGCCCACGATGAGTTCGCCTTCCAGTATCCTGACGGGAAGCTGGTTCTTTACGACCTCTGCGAAGAAGGCGGCTCTGCGAATCGCCAGCGGTTCCCGGTACAGGGCATTGCTTAACGGAACCGTCCTTGCGCAGGCCGTCAAACTGTCTTCATAGGCCTTGAGGAAAGGGATCACCTCGGGCACGATGGTCCAGTTGTGAATAGCGAACACCGAATCCCATTCGCTGCCGGTCCCGAACGGCATTACCTCGTTGCGGAAATAGGGCCTGTCCCAGAACGAAAAGTACTCGTTTCTGAGTCTTGCGACCCTGTCCGACAGGTTGTCGGATGCGTGCCACAAAGTCCCTGCATAAGCCTTGGCAGAGGATTCGTTTCCCATTGTTCCCGCTCCCGTTAAAGGGGTGTTGATCATGTTACGTCGAACCGCCAAAGACGGGAAGACGCCGGGTTCCGGTATTTCAAGCTTCAACAGCGGACCTCAAACACCTATAATCCATTGACGACGTCGTCGAACCTCGGAGGCAGAAATGACGGGTCCCGGCAGTTTCAACAGCAAAATCATACGGTTTGCGTGGTACTTCGCAACCGTGGCGATATTCGGTTCCGCCGCTTGCGGAGGCGGTGGAGGCGGCCAGGAAAATCCTTGCCCGTTTCCCTGGTCATGCACGGACGTGATTGACGATGGGGAATACGCCGAACCGGACGCCGAGGTGTTTGATTCGGGCGATGCCGTGCTGTCCGAGGACGTAATCGCTGTTGAGGATGTCGGTGTTTTTGACGACGCGCCGTTTTCGGATGACTGGATCCCCGCGGATGACGGATCAATCACCGCTGATGATGGGATTGTCCAGGATGTGCTTTATGACGAGGGGCACGCGGATGTTGCGGATGACGGTGTGCTGTTCGATGCCGATGAAGTTGATGCAGCGAATGAAGTCGTGACTGATTCGGTTCAGGATATATCAGACCTGATGACGACTGATGACGGCGGTCCGATCTCCGACGATCTGGGATCCGGCGATCTGGTATCCGGTGATGACGGCGGAACCAGCGACGCGGGCAACTGCCAGGCGCCAAAGGGTTTCCTGTGTCCGTGCGCCGACCATTCCGAATGCGCCAGCG
>JAADHL010000054.1:2693-7372 GCA_013151875.1 Deltaproteobacteria bacterium | reverse complement strand
TCCGTTTCATTTCCATAGAGGAAGTCGGGGAGCCAGTTCTGAACGGTGATATCCGGCCCGGTACCGATTACGTAGCCCCATTTGTACTGGTACGAGTTGATGTAGCCGGTCCCGGTGGTGTTCCATAATACGCACTGTGTCGATGAATGGCCGGCTCCCGAACTCTCCGTTCCGCGGTTCACTGCGTTCCACCCGTCGTCGATCTCGCTTGAATCCACAAGGTTGGCGGTCGCCAGCGAGTGGTGGAACTCGGACGGGGCCATCATGCCGATGTCGATGTCCTTGGCCCAGAATTTTTTGCCGTCCCGGCTGGTCACGCGCAGCCAAACGCATCCGGTCAGGCCGAATCCCGTATTCTCAATGAAGTTGTGGCGGCCCGCCTCGCCCACGCAGTCACGGGTTAAAATCTCGCTGCTTTGCTTCAATTCAAAAAGGTAGCCGTTGCCGCCACTTCCCCGGTTCTGCGCGAAACCCATGTGGCAGTCCGCGATGGTGACCCGCTTGGACAACATGACCAGAAGCCCTCCGGACTGGAGGTGAGCGTTCGGGACCGGCCCGTCCGGCGGCGCGAGAGGGGAAGGGAAGGAACCGATGCCGCGCATCCACGAGTCCTTGACCCCCCGGAATTCGATTATATGAACCTGGTTCAGGGACCATGCGTCGTCCCAGCCCACCGCGTCGGCCACGCCCAGGGACTCGACCCCGCACTCCTCGATATAGCCGTTGATCCGGCGGACCGACGCCTCGTTGGAGACAAGGGCCGGGTAACGCAAAGGCACGTCCACCGTGATGGTGTTGGGAGTCGATGCGATATCCACGGCCGTCACGTCACGATGGAAGAAGGGCTGCCAGGTTTCGTTGAACACCTTCCAGGTGCCGGTCATGCCGTGCGCCTCGACGAATTCGGGAGTTATGACCCAGCCGATCTGTACGTCGTCGCCGACTTCGAAGGCTGAGGCGTCATTTACCGCGATAATCGTGTCCAGCGTATCGGCGTCCGAGGCCAGGGGTGTCTCGGCGGTGGATGACAGGGCGCCCGTGAAAAGGAGGTGCGCCTTGTGATTCATGCCCTCCCATTGCGTGAAGTGGAGCCGGCTCTTGTCCGCGCCCTCCCCGCGAAGCACGGTGAACGACGACTTGACGGTGAGTATGCCGTCCACGCGGTAGATGCCTGCCGGAAAATAGACCGAACCGCCCCCCGCGTCGGCCACGGCGTCGATGGCTTCCTGGATTGCGGCCGTGGAGTCGGTCGTGCCGGTGGGGTCCGCCAGGTGGGCCGTGACGTCCTCGACCACCAGGGGGAACGCACCGCCGAGCTGCACTAGGGCCTCGCCGTTGTGATATCCGGCATACGAGAAGTCTTGCAGGAAGCGCCCCTCGCCGTTCGTGAATCCGGGGGTCCAGTCAGCGGGGTAGAGGGCGCTGCGCCAGGGTTGCGGTTCGCCTGAATCGTCGGACGGAATGTCCAGGGGGTTGTCCGGCGCCGCGTCCGCGAAGGCATCCTGCACGGTGTCGACCGGAACCGGGGTATCGTGGGCGTCTTCAACGGAGTCGATGGAAGCTTCAGAAAGGTCCGGCGCATCGCCGACCGTTTCCGCAACGTCGGGGAAGCCGTGGTCCGTGATGCCTCCGACGTCTACTGTTTCTGAGGATCCCCCGCCACAGGCCACGGCGTTGATGACGACCATCAAGACCGGTGCGAAGGTCGATGAGAAAGTTTTCATGCCAACCTCCGAATCCGGGGCGCCCTTGACCCCTCAGCCTTACGAAGTCGTGCGGGCCTGCACAAACGCTTTCACTATGGGCCTGACGGAACGCCGGAATGTGACCGGAACGCCTTCGAAGTCGTCGAACATGTAGGTGCAGCGGTCGATAATGTGAGGGCGGGCGGCGTAATCGAGCCCCTCCGGAACGGGACCGAATTCCTCTACAGCCAGGAAATCTTCCATGTTCCGCGCGCCTCCGGTCAGTAAGCCGATCGGCCCGGCCACCCACTTGAAGACCTTTCTGAAGTCGTCGAACAGGCGTACTTGCGACGGATATGCCTGAACCATTTCCATCTTGGTGGCGAGTTCCGAGTCGTCCAGTCGCAGCCTGATCCGACGGCCCCGGTACATCGGATGGAAACGCATTGCCACCAGGATCGTGTACTCATAGGCGGGACAGTGGAAGAAAGCCGCTTTTTGCCCCGTCTCATGTTCAAGGTCGCGCAACGCCAGCATGGTAAAGAAGTGGGTAAGGTCGTGCTCGGGTTGCCCCCCCTGCCATGCCAGCGTGAACACCGCGTCAGGGCGCAGGTCGAAAACGGTTTCATGGACAGCGGTCCGTATTTTGTCAAAGAAGGGGCGCGCTTCCTCGATCTTTGCGTCACCGGAGTGCAGGCGGCTCAAGAGCCGGTATATCTCGACCTCCGAGAAGTCGAGGCATCGTGTCCGGGATTCGTCCACCCCCCCGATACCCACGGATCTGATTCCTTCCGCCTTTCGGACTTCGGCGTATTCGGGTGGGGTCAGGTCCGACTCGAAGTACAGACCATCGCTGTTGGTAACCCAGACCACGTTCAGGCGAGGCGCCAGACGCTGCAGCAATCCGGCCGTTGGAATCTCGTCGTCGTGGTGGGCCAGCAGGAACAGCGGCCGCTGGAACTCGGTGAGTTTCTGCGTGAATTCTTCGCCCAATCTGTAAGGGTCCTTTTTCGGCATCGTGTCACCGGCCTTCGTGATTCGCCGAATATAGCACGCCGGGCGTATTTGACACCCGGCGGCCCGGCCTGAGACACTTGAATGCCGAAGCAGCCATGAACACTTACGAGGGGTCAACCATGAAGGCGTCCACCGCGGAGATTCTTTTTCTGGCGGGCTTTGTCCTGACAATGTCGACTTGCGGCTCGGACGGGGTGCCGGGACTGACGGGAACCGACCTTCCGGGCTTCAATGATGCGGTGACGGACGATGGAGGTGGGCCCCAGCCCGACAATCCAGCGGACATTTCCCCTACCGCCGATGATGGATTTGCGTCCGACGCGGTCGGCGACATGGTTTTCGCGGACGCCTGGGACGATGCCGAATCCGTGTCCCTTCCCGACCAGGGGGGCGATACGGTCAGCGGGGATCATTTGGATGAATCGGGTCTGGACGTACCCGCGGACGAGGTCGATGGCTCATCCTGGGACGTCGCGACGGACGCGCCGGACAATGCCGACGCAGGTGGAAAAAAGGACGTGCCTCCGCCTCCGCCCGGACCCTGTGACCCGTGTCAGGATGACGGCGATTGCGGGGGGACCGGCCTTTGCATGGACCTGGACCTGTCCGTGTTCGTGTGCGGCGTGCACTGCGGCCCGAACCAACAGTGCCCCACCGGAATGCTGTGTGAGGTGGCGCCCACCTCAGCCGGGCCTGTGTCCGCCCAGTGCATCCCGGCCGATATCTGCCAGTGCAACGATGCCCTTGAAGGGCAGACCCACGCGTGTTCGAAAACCAATCTTTACGGCCAATGCCACGGGGTCGAGACCTGCTCCGCAGGGACCTGGTCCCAGTGCGATGCCCCTGAACCCGCCGCCGAAAAATGCAACGCCGTTGACGACGACTGCGACGGTGAAACGGATGAGGGCTTTGGGACTATCACGTGCGGTCTTGGCGTATGCAAGCATACCGTTCCAGCCTGCGACGCGAACGGACCGGCCCTGTGCGACCCAATGGAAGGGGCACAGGCCATAGACCTGCCGGACACCGAGGGAGTGGACGCTGATTGCGACGGGATTGACGGCACCGAGGCCCTTTCTGTATTCGTTGCATCCTCTGGCCTCGATTCGAACCCTGGCTCGAAAGACCTGCCAAAAAGGACCATTACCGCCGGCATAAAGACCGCGAAACTGGAGGGCAAGCGGGATGTCCTGGTTTCAGAGGGCCTGTACCAGGAGACATTGGAGTTTGTTGGGGGTATCAACGTCCACGCGGGATACAGGGTGTATGAGGACTGGAAACGGTACCAGAATTCCAAGGCCGAAGTTTTCGGGGGAACCGTGGGAGCCAAGGCCGAAGGCATCGATCAGCCGACTGTGGTCACGCGCCTGCGCATCAAGTCCGCGAGCGCCTTGGAACCGGGCGAAAGCTCCATTGGTCTATGGTTGTCGGGGTCCACGTCGGCACTCAGATTCGAGGAGTGCGAGATTCACGCCGGTCCGGGGGCGCCGGGCGACACCGGTGCAAAAGGCGATGTGGCCACAAAGGGTGAAAACGGCGGTCAGGGGGGCAAGGGATGCGAGAACGCCGGGGGATTTTGTGACAAATGTTCGATGCCCGAGGCGGGCCAACCCGGAAAAAGCGGATGTGGCCATGATGGAGGCATTGGGGGGAAACCGGGATACGGCGATGGCAAGGGAGAGGCCGGCGGCGATGGTTGCTGCACCAGTCAAGGAGGGGACGGCGGCGCGTCCGGAAAGGATGGCGTCAATGGTGAAGACGCCGATGAGGATGGTGTTGACGGGTCCGATGGAAATGGCGGAAAGGCCGGACTGGAAGTCTCGGACAGCGGGATTACCGCGAACGATGGAGAACCGGGCGAACCCGGGACGCCGGGGAACGGCGGCGGTGGGGGCGGAGGCGGCGGAGGCGGAAAGGGCGTATGTCCCGACTTTGGCGGCGCGGGAGGCGGCGGTGGCGCCGGCGGTTGCGGCGGTG
>JAADHL010000054.1:0-2598 GCA_013151875.1 Deltaproteobacteria bacterium | reverse complement strand
CGGTGATGGTGGAATGGGAGGCCTGGGTGCGCCCGGCGCGGCAGGCGGCAAGGGAGGTCAAGGCGGCCCCGGACACGAGAATTCGGGTGACGGCGGCAATGGCGGAAACGGCAGCGCGGGCGGATCAGGAGGCGACGGTGGAGGTGGTGCGGGCGGGTCGGATGTGGGAATGGTCTGCGGGGGAACGGGCAAACCAACCCTTGAAGACTGCACCTTTGACCTGGGATTCGGTGGCCTTGGCGGCAACGGTCCCGGCGGCTCAGGAGGGGACGGTCTGTCCGTAGAAACGCTGGGCTGCGACTAGGGACCCCGCATCCGCGGCCTTATACGAAATACTGGTCAGTATCGCGGTCCGTCGTCCCGGTTGTACCCATCGTTCCGGGGCTGACGTTCGCGGGCGAAATCGACGTGGATGTTCCGGCCGTCAAGGGCGGTACCGTCCATTTCCTCCTGCGCGGACTTCGCGTCGTCCTCGGACACGAAGGTTACGAAACCGAATCCCTTGGAACGTCCGGAGATACGGTCGGTGATGATTCGAACATCTTCGATCTCACCGTACTTTTCGAGCGCCGCCTTGAGACCTTCCTCGGTCGTCGCCCAGGCCAATCCACCGATGAACAGCTTGTTCTTCATCCAAAGACTCCTCTGCAGAACACGGGACCTTTCCCGTTAAACAGTGCTAGATCGTACCATTACCCGAAATAATTGCAATATTGCGTGTTATTTCCCAAATCCACCGCCTGCATCGCGATTCGCCGACGGTCGCGGAACCGCCTGTTCAGTCGACTTCATCGGGGACATCCGCCGCGGGTCTTCCGGAGATGCGCAATCGGGTCACAGTCATGGCAATGTCTTTCGCAGTATTCCTAAAGTTTTTCCCTAGTTTTCTTGGGTGCTCATTTCCATTTTTCAGGCCCTTCATGTACTCTTTGCATAGGAAGCGAATCTGAAGGGCGGCAATGCAGGGGGATAGCAGTATCCACACTGGGCGAAATAGTGGTGAATCCGGTCTTGCCTTGGCGATCAATCGCGTGCTGCTGGAGGCCTTGAGCTGCAAAGACGACGTCGAGGTTGCGCAGACATGTCTGGCCGTGGCCGAGGAACTGACCTCAAGCGCCTTCGGCTTCATCGGCGAGCTGAACCAGGATGGCAGGATGGACGTAATCGCTATCAGCGATCCGGGGTGGGACGCCTGTCGCATACCGGAGTCCGATCAGGTGATTTTGCTCAAGAACATGGTTTTGCGCGGTATCTGGAGCCGGGTCTTCAAGGACGGCGCCCCCGTGTTGTCGAACGACCCTCATTCTCACCATGACTGGTATGGACAGCCGGAGGGCCACCCAGAGACCCGGAGTTTTCTGGGCGTGCCGCTCAAGCGTTACGGCGAAACGGTCGGCATGATCGGACTGGCCAACCGGAAAGGCGGCTATGGCGATTCAGACCTGGCGGCCCTTCAGTCCCTGTCCGTGGCCTTTGTGGAGGCCCTGTTCAACAAGAGGTCCGAACTCGAACTGATCAGACACCAAACGGAACTCGAAGCCCTGGTTGATGAGCGTACGGTGGAGCTACGGGAGTCCGAGGAACGCTATAGGCGGCTGGCGGAAAACGCGCGTGACATCATATGGAGGACAGATCTGGAAGGGAACATTCAGTACGTCAACCGGGCCGTCGAGTCCATGCTTGGGATAAAGCCCGAGAAGGCGCTGGACATTCCGCTGTCCCAGTACATGACTGAGAATTCCATAAGATTATCGAATGATTGGCTGCGCGACGCCCTCAAAAAGGGAAAGGAAGGATTCCAGGGGGAAGTTGAGTATCTGCACAGGGACGGCCATGTCGTGCCGGGTGAGTTCAATGTTTCCATCCTGCGGGACGAAGCGGGCAAGGCGGTTGAACTGGAGGGCGTGTCCCGCGATATCACGGCCAGAAAAAGGGCTGAAAAGAAACTGCGGGAGGTCCTGGAGGACCTGGAAAGATCCAACAAGGATCTCGAAATGTTCGCGTACGTGGCTTCCCACGACCTTCAGGAGCCCCTCAGGATGATTTCGGGATACAGACGCTACAAGGGGCGCCTGGATCAGGATGCGGACGAGTTCATTGACTTTGCCTCGGACGGGGCATTGCGTATGCAGAAGCTGATCAACGATCTTTTGTCGTATTCCCGGGTGGGTACGCACGGGTCGCCGTTCGAGCCAACCGACTGTAATACTGTGTTGAATGATGTGTTGGCCGGCCTTCAGATAGAACTGACGGACAGGAACGGAACCGTCACCCACGATCCGCTTCCGGTTGTCACGGCCGACCCCACGCAGTTGGCCAGCCTGTTCCAGAATCTGATAACCAACGCCCTGAAATTCAGCGGCGACAGGCCGCCTCGGGTCCATGTGTCGGTGACCGAGCATGAGAACGAGTGGGTCTTTTCGGTAAAAGACAACGGCATCGGTATCGAGAAGCGGTTTCAGGACCGTGTTTTCGAGGTCTTCCAGCGCCTGCACGGACGGGAATACCCTGGGACCGGGATAGGCCTGGCTGTTTGCAAAAAGATCGCGGAAAGACACGGGGGGGACATCAGCCTGGAGTCGGAACCGGGGCGCGGGA
>JAADHL010000363.1 GCA_013151875.1 Deltaproteobacteria bacterium | reverse complement strand
TCGACCGCGTGGACGTCGAACGCATCGACAACGTCGCGTACATGATCGATACCACGGTGCCGCGTCCACGTTCGTTGGTCTCGGTTCTGGAGGCCGAGGACCCCGCCTGCGCCATCATATTCTGCAACACCAAGGTCGACACCGAGATGGTCACGGCCTATCTGAGGAGGCGGGGATACAACGCCGTGCTTTTGAACAGCGACCTCCCCCAGAAGAAGCGCGAGGAGGTCATGGGCCGCATGAAGGCCGGCGAGCAGAGGTTCCTGGTTGCCACCGACATAGCGGCGCGCGGCATCGACATCTCGTTTCTGCCCTGCGTGATCCACTACGAGTTTCCCCACGACGTGGAACTGTACATCCACAGGACCGGTCGCACCGGCAGGGTCGATCGGAAGGGCAGGGCGGTGACTCTTGTCGGCCGCGCCGATCTGCACGGCCTGCAGAAGCTGTCATACAAGTACGGCCTTGACGTCGTCCGCTACGAGGCGCCGTCCCACGAGGAGGCTTTGAAGATGCTGTCCCATCGACGGATCCGCAAGATCAAGGAAATGCTCGAGGCCGGCAAGGTGGTGCCCGAGGAGTTCAGGACCATTGCCAGAGAGATACTGACCGACCCCGATGTCGAGTCGGTGGTTTCCTTTCTCGTGGACGAGTACCTGGCCAAGGCCCCTCTCGAAGACAGCAAGGAACGCGATCGCGATCGCAGCCGCGACCGGGGCCCCAAACCCCCGTCCGGCGACCGCGGCCGTCCGCGCAGGCGGCGCTGAAAAACCCGTTCGACAGTCCGTCATTCACCGTTTATGCTTTGCTGCGGGTTCACACGTGCTCTGAGGTGTCTGAAATGAGACGATTTCTGACCGTGTTTCTTGTCATGGGGGCTGTTGCGTGCAGTTGTAACTCCCATGAGGCCGAGTCCGGTCCGGCCGCATCGGCGACCGGCGCCGTGAAAGGGCATGTATGGCACCTGGGCCGGCCGGTCATCGATTCCCACGTTCACATTTTTCCGACCATGGTCGGCCTGGAAACGGCGCTGAAGGTTTTCGATCGCGCCGGCATTGGGCGATTCGCTGTAAAAAGCGGCGGCTCCCCTGGGTCAGCCAAATACCGCGCGACGATGGCCATGCAGAAGATCCTGAAAGGCCGCATGCGTGTCTTTTCCAACATCCGCTGGAGCAGGTTCAACGAACCCGGGTTCGTGGACGAGCAGGTCAGGCTGCTGGAAAAGGCAAAGAAGGATGGAGTCGTGGGGATCAAGATATTCAAGGCACTGGGGCTGAAGGTCCGTAATGCCGACGGATCCCTGGTGAAGATCGATGACCCCAGATTGGATCCCATCTTTGCGGCCTGCGGCAGACTGGGATTGATTGTGGCCTGGCACGTCGCCGATCCCGTCGCCTTTTTCCAGCCGGTCACGCCCGAAAACGAGCGTTACGACGAACTGAAGATCGCCGAGGATTGGAGTTTCTATGGAAAGGACTTTCCAAGCCATGATGAACTGCTCGCGGCCCGTGATCGGGTGATCGAGCGGCATCCCGAGACCGTGTTCCTGCTGATTCACATGGCCAATTATCCCGAGAGGCTGGATATAGTCGATAAACTGCTCGACACCCTTCCCAACGTGTACGTGGACACGTCGGCCCGGGTTCCGGAGATCGGCAGGCACCCGGCCAAGGATGTCAGGGCGTTTTTCATCAAGCACCAGGACCGGATTCTCTTTGGGTCCGATTTCATTTCAGGCGGCGATGGAAACATGCAACTTGGTTCGGTCTGGTACGTGCCCGGCGAGGAGCCGGATCTGGACGACGCCGAGGAATTCTATGAGCGTCACTGGCGGTATTTCGAGACCGATCAAAAACAGATGGAGCACCCCACACCCATTCAGGGACGTTGGAAGGTGGACGGCATCAAATTGCCACCCGACGTGCTGCAAAAGCTGTATGTAACGAACGCCGAAAAGCTGATCTTCAGCGGCAAGCGGCCCCAACCATACAAAGCCGCGAAGTAGGCGACCCCGCTCAGGGAATCCCGGCCCGCCCCGTGAAGTCTGGGGATGACGAAGATTGGGACTCAGTTACCCAGGTTGATCTGCACATTGTCCACGGTGGCGGCTGAGTCCCAGACGCTGTCGCCCTCGTCCCAGACGCGGAAGCGCAGCGTGTATGGCTTGCCCGCCCCCGCGTAGGCGCTCACGTCGAAACTGCCCGAACCCCATCCAGTGTGATAGGTGCCGTCGTCGTAGACCTTGTTGCCATCCTCGTCCACGCAAGTCTGAGGGTTGCCGTAGGAGTCTCCCCCTGCGAAATAGTCGCCGCCCAGAAAACCCCACGAGGAGCCGTTGACCGATTCGGTGACCGCTGTCGCCTGGACGACACCGTCCTTGTCCAGGATTTCGGCCTTGAACGTGTCGTTGTAGATGTCGCCCACGTAGCACATGGCCTCCTCGGTGATGAAGTCATACTTGAAGGTGATGGTCTTGGACTTGGCCGGGATGCACATGGTCTGCTGGAGCACGCTTTCGGTCAGTTCCGAGCCGTAGGTGCCCAGACCGGTGGTGATCACACCCATGTACGCGCCCTCTTGCGCGCTTACATCGCCAAGGGCGGACAGGACGCGGTAGTCACCGGACGAGACCCACCCCAGGGCCGAACCTTCCTCGAACCCGCCGTTGATGATCGGCGGCACGTTCAGGTTTTTCCCGGCGGCCGAAGGGAACAGCCTGATGGTTGTTTCCTCGGGGTCGTTGGCGTCGTAGGCTCCGTTGCCGTTTCCCTGCGCGCCATGAGGCGCCGCGGTCCTCGTGGTCAGTCCGTACTGGGCCGTGGATGCGCCATAGGCATCCTTGATGGACTGTACCTTGGTCTTGCCCTTGGTGGTGTCGGTCAACGGCAACATCGAGTTGACGACGTTTCCAAGCGGATCAGGCCCAAAGATGGCCTCGCCGTGACGCTTGGCCCATCCTGCGTACACGTAATCGCTGAACCCTATGACTGCGCCCGCTCCCTTGGCGATGAACGCATCCGCCAGCGAGCTGTTCCAGGCGCTGCGGCAGGCGCTCATGTACACGATGCTATCCGGGAACTTGCCGTTGTATTTACTGATGAACCTGGGGGTGAGGGCCAGGGTGCCGCTTCCCGTGATGACCAGGCGGTGCCATTTGAGATCGGCCTCCCATGTCTTGCCGGTAGCGGCGGCCTTTACGCCGGTCAGCAGGATGGGCCACGACAGGTCGCCCGTGAAGGGACTCAGGAATCCCGGCGCCGACGCGGCCTTGTTTCCGAACAGGTCCTTCCACTCGCTGAAAAGTCCATTGTACCAGTTGTCCCCGTGGGTCGAGATGATCACGATCCCATAGTTGCTGAGATTCTTGAAGCTGGCGGGCGAGACCTCGCCGTTCTTTAGCTCCTTGGTGTCGAATTTCGGGCATTCCGATTTCTTGATCAGCTTCCAGGCCCCGTTGTAGTCATCGTCGGCTCCGAAGAACGAGAGGTAGGGGCCCAGATAGATGGCGGACTTGCTCTTGACGGCGTCGGGATCGACATCCGGCGAGAGTGCGGACGCCGCCAGCGCGTTGATGGAAGGAAATTTTTCTATGGGTCGGATAGGTCGCCTGGCAATCGAGACAACCGCGCGTCCGCGCGCCATGCGTCCCGGGACGCCGCCCTTCTTGTTGAGAGGATTGTCCGGCGCGGCGGTTTCGGCAGCGACCTCGGTCGGCATGACCCCGCCGAGGATGCCGTTGTCGTACACGTACCAGATTCCGTTACCTCCCTCGGAAGTCGCGGCCTTTGCGATGCCGTCGATAGCTTCCACACAGGCAACGGCCGCTGCCAGGTCGGCGCTTTTCTTGTAGCAGTCGTTCGCCGCCGCAGGAATGGTCTGCGTGGTGGCGGTCCACTCCGCGTCGCTCAGGTGCTTGATGACTCCGATGGTCAGGACATCGGACCTGTTGCCGTCCGCATTGACCCGGACATAGATGAACCCGGGCGCAGTCGGGTTGAACTGTACGATGGCGCTGTACACGTTGTCGCCGGCGATGTCGTCGCCCTGGATGGCGGCGTCGCCGTTGTCCATCATCACTGCGAGGTCCGAAACCACGGCCCCACCGTCCGCCGATGCAACCTGTTCCAGGGTCACCCGGTCCGCTGCGCCGGTCAGAGTGACGCGGGCCGTGACGGTGCACTCTTCAAAGTTCAGGCACCCGACAAAGATGCTGTCGGGCGTCAGGGACAATTCGCTTTGGAAAGCGCCGCCGCCCCCGTCGCCGCCGCACGCCGTCCATCCGAACAGCAGTCCGGCCACCGCCAAGTTGATTGCATTTTTTTTCATCTCGGTCCTCCTCGATTTCAAGGACATTCTATGATTTCAGGCAAGTAGTAAACCTTGGAAACCCCGAAGCGGGCTGCATTAAACGACAATCGCCGCGGAGTGCGAGAGGGGGGACTCGAACCCCCATACCGTCAGGTACTGGTACCTAAAACCAGCGCGTCTGCCAATTCCGCCACTCTCGCGCGGGGAAAAACTTAAGGAAATCTAGCCCGAGGACAACAACCTGTCCAGTCCGGGCGGGACTTGCTATTATCGCATCGATGAAACCTTCGCCTTTTCAGATTTTCTGCGGCTACTACCTGGGCCTTGGCTTGGATTGGGAATACCGCTTTTTCAATCAGCACTCGCTGGCCGCCCACTTCGGAATCGACCATACGGAACTGGTGTCGCTGATGGTCGAACTACGCATGTCGCCCGAGGACACGCGCCACATGGACTTCAATATCGCAAGGGCGCATGCAAACGCGCAGGTGCTGTCAATGGACGGCAAACGGTCCGAGGTCGAGTCTTTCGCCCGCGAGACCTTCGATGCCTTCCTGGCTGCCATGGACACCTATGACCCTGAACGGGTCTTCGAGAACATCGATTATGACGATATTTTCGCTGACAAAAAGAAAGGCTGAACCAGGGTCGTTGTCCATCGGCGAACTCAGTGTGACCTACACGACGCCCGGGGGCGACGTGGAGGCCGTCAGGGGCGTTTCGGCGGAACTGAGGAAAGGCAAGGTCCTTGCAGTTGTGGGGCAGTCCGGGTGCGGAAAATCCACCCTGGTTTCCGCGGTGCTGGGCCTGCTGCCTCCAGAGGCCGTTGCATTCGGGCGCGTGGTTTTCGAGGGTGTCGACATGCTGAACG
>JAADHL010000252.1 GCA_013151875.1 Deltaproteobacteria bacterium | reverse complement strand
AATCCTCATGAGGGGTATCCTACCAGCAGAGTCCGATCCGGCCAAACTTTCAACGGGGCTGAAAATGATGGAAAAAAGACGCGCATCCGGAACGGCACGAGCCGCATTGTTGCCTATAGGCCGTGAACTGCTGACCGGAAGAGTACTGGACACGAATTCCCAGTATTTGGCCAGGCGCCTGTTCGAAATCGGAATCCTGGTCCAGCGGACCTGTTCGATGGATGACGAAATAGATGCCATCACGCGGGAGATTCGCCGGTGCAAGACGGACAGGGTATCTGCGATCATCACCTGCGGTGGCCTGGGGCCAACGCCCGACGACATGACCTTGAAGGCGGTTGCCGCAGCATTACGCAGGGATTACGTGCTCGACCCCGAGGCAAGGGCGCAGATCGAGCGCCGTTACCGGGAACTCCATCTGGCAGGACGCCTTTCAGACCCGCAAATGACACCTGATCGTTTGAAAATGGCATTCATGCCAAAAGGCGCGCGTCTCATGCCCAACACGGTTGGCACGGCGCCCGGCGCGGACATACTGTGGGGACGGACCAGGGTTTTCTGCCTTCCAGGAGTTCCCGCCGAGATGAAGGCCATGGCCGAGGATTCGGTTTTTCCTGCCCTCGAAGGGCTTTCGAAGGTCGTGATCAGGCGGTTGACGCTGCAGGTCGGGACAGGGGACGAGTCGCACCTTGCAGCGATGATTCGGGGAATTCAACCTGCGCATCCCGCGGTGCACATGAAACCGGAGCCAAAGTGCTTCAGCGACAGGAGGGTGATGTACATTCACCTGGAAACGGAGGGCAAGCCCAAAGAAGTGGACTGTCGCCTGACGGCTTGCGTGGCGGACATGAAAAGGGCAGGATTCGACCTTAAGGGCGTTTCATAGGTAAGGTTTGAATGACTGAGGGAAAAATGTCCGGCGCCGTGCTGACCGCAGTGTGTCTGGCCGCTTTTGCGGGTGCGGCTTGTGGCGGAACGAGTGCCGTGGCGGTTCACGCCGACGCAGGAGTCATAACAGACTCCGCATTTGATAAGGCTGATGGTCGTCATGGTCCCGAGGACTTGCCTGATGTGGTTGTGAAACGAACATATGGGGACAGCCCGCGAGTCATCCCTTGCTGAACAGACGTTTCCTCAATATCGCGCATCGCGGCGGGGGCCGACTGGCGCCCGAAGAGACCCTGGTCGCCTATCACAATGCCGTCGTGCTGGGCGCCGACATGCTCGAAATGGACCTCCATGCCACACTGGATGGAGTCGTGGTCCTGAATCATGACGATACGGTGGACCGCACCACGAACGGGACGGGCAGAATCCAGGACATGCCTTTTGATGAAATCAGGGCGTTGGACGCCGGGTTTGCATTTTCACCGGACGGTGGATCGACGCATCCCTTTCGAGGCAAAGGCGTGACCATAGCGACGTTCAGGGAAGTGATGCAGGAATTCCCCGACATGTTCTTTTCGGTGGAAATAAAGCAGGAAAAACCTTCCATAGTGGATGCAGTGTTGAGCGTGCTGGACGAGACATCGATGTCGGATCACGTAATATTGGTGTCGTTCCACGATGAGATCGTGCAGGAAATAAGGGAACGAAGGCCAGACATCGTCACCGGCGCCGGGGCCGTGGAAATGGCTGAATTCTATTTGAACAGCACGACAGAGGCCGGCGGATATACGCCGCCTTGCCCGTTTTTTCAATTGCCTAACGTCGATCCCGTGCTGATGAAGGCTGCGCACGCACTGGGTGTGAAGGTGCAGGTCTGGACCATAAATGATGAACAGGAAATGCGCACCCTGCTGAAAATGAACGTGGACGGAATCATGACCGATGATCCCGGTCTGCTGGCCAAGGTCATAGATGGGCGACGGGCTTCCGCTTTTCGATAGGCCGTGAATTTTTGTGTCCAAAGATCCGGGTGCAGCGCAAATTTTGTTCGAACTTATTCCCATTCCGACATTGACCGCCGCCATTCGGGTACTTATCTTTCGGGAACCAGGGGTCTCGACCCCGCTCAGGAGGTACGTCCAATGCCCGGCAAGGAACAGATTCTGAAGGCCCTCAGACAGGTCAACGACCCGGAAATCGGAAAAGACATCGTTTCCTTGAACATGGTGGATTCAATTCAGGTGGATGGCGGCGCCGTAAAGGTGAAAGTCATGCTGACCACCCCGGCCTGCCCCCTCAAGGACGCCATCAGCAGCAGCGTCAAGAAGGCCGTTATGGAGGTCCCTGGGGTCGAGACGGTCCATGTCGACATGGATGCCAACGTCTCTTCGTCGCGGGAACAGAAACCGGATGAACGCCTGCCGCAGGTCCGCAACATCATCGCGGTCGGAAGCGGCAAAGGCGGCGTCGGCAAGTCAACCGTAGCGGTCAACCTGGCCATGGCGCTGTCACAGGCGGGTGCATCGGTCGGTCTGCTGGACGTGGACCTCTATGGACCCAGCGTCCCCGTATTGATGGGCATCAAGGACGCGCATCCATCCGCCGTCTCGGTCGACGGCGTTGAAAAGATGGCCCCGGTCGAACAGAACGGCATCAAGATTTTCTCGATGGGCTTTCTGATGCAGGAAAACGACGCCGTTGTATGGCGGGGACCTCTGCTGCACAAGGCCGTCCAGCAGTTCCTGGAGGATGTTCACTGGGGGGCCCTCGATTATCTTGTCGTGGACCTGCCGCCTGGAACCGGCGACATCCAGATTTCCCTGTCCCAGTTGGTTCCCATATCCTCGGCCGTCGTCGTGACCACGCCGCAGGACCTCGCATATGCCGACGTCAGGCGTGCGGTCAAGATGTTCGAGGTCACCAAGGTCCCGATCCTGGGCATCATCGAGAACATGGCCGGATTCGCCTGTCCGAAATGCGGGACCGTTACCGACGTGTTCGGCAAGGGCCTCATCAAAAAGCACACCGAGGAACTGGGTCTGGATTACCTTGGGGCGCTTCCCCTGGACCCGGCGATTGCGCCCGGCGGCGACAAGGGCGTGCCCATCCTGATCGAGGCGCCCGACAGCGCTTCGGCAGAGGCGCTGAGGAAACTCGCGTCCGTGGTGGCCGGCAAACAAAGCGTGGTCGCGCACACCGGCTCGGCTCCGGATGTCCACTGACGGTTGCCTCCGCTCCCGATCTGCGCTAGTTTTCCCTCATGTACCTGGGAAAGGTCATAGGCACGGTTGTCGCCACCCGGAGATATCGCGACCTCGACGGTTATCGATTTCTGGTGGTGCAGCCGTTGACCAAACTGTTGAAGCCCAGGGGGATACCCGTCGTAGCCGTCGATACGGTGCAATCCGGACCAGGGGACATCGTATACCTGGAGGCCAGCCGAGAGGCCTCCCAGGCGCTTTTGGAACCATTCGTGCCCGTTGACGACGCCATTGTCGGCATCGTGGATTCCGTGGACATCGCCCCGGAGGTCGATCAATGAAGATCGCCAGGGTCGTCGGCACCGTGGTTTCCACCGTCAAACACCCCAGTTACCATGGCCTCAAGCTGTACGTGGTGCAGCCGGTCGACGAGCACGGCCGCGATTTCGATCAGACTTTTCTTGCGGTCGACATGGTTCAGTCGGGCGTGGGGGATCTGGTGCTGGTCATCAATGAGGGCAACGGCGCGCGCCAGATATTCAACAAGCCAATATTGCCCATCAGGTCGGTCATCGTCGGCGTGGTTGATGAAATCGACATAGAGGAAAACGTAGGGTCCACTTCGGGGGCCGCGCCATGAGCATAGCGCCGCCGCTTCCTCGACTGAGACGCGAGATGCTGCGCGTCTGCCATGCCCTGCATGACCGGGAATACGTGGCCAATCACGAGGGCAATGTCACTGCCCTGACCGCTTCGAACAGCATCCTGGCAACGCCCACGTCAGTCAGCAAGGGCGACGTGCGCGAGAACGACCTCATCGAACTGGATCGTCATGGCCGCAGGATCAGAGGCAGCAGGCGCCCCTTTTCCGAGGTCGCCATGCACCTTGCCGTCTATCGCGGTCGGACCGACGTCCGGGCGGTCGTGCACGCCCATCCGCCGATCAGCACGGCCTTCGCCGCGGCCCACCGCCTCATCGAGGCCCCCTTCCTGCCCGAATTCGTCGTCAGCATCGGCGGCATTGTCCCCGTGGTCCCATTCGCCCTTCCAGCAAGCGAAGCACTGAACAAGGAACTCGTCCCCTTCCTGGAAGAATACGACGTGGTCCTGCTGGCCAATCACGGCGTCCTCGCATGGGGCCCGGACCTGTCC
>JAADHL010000096.1 GCA_013151875.1 Deltaproteobacteria bacterium | reverse complement strand
AAAGCCTGTCGAGGCAGCGCCCGAGAAACCCGCGGCTGAGGAAAAGCCTGTCGAGGCAGCGCCTGAAAAGCCCGCGGTCGAGGAAAAGCCTGTCGAGGCAGCGCCCGAGAAACCCGCGGTCGAAGAAAAACCCGTCGAGGCAGCGCCCGAAAAGTCCGCTGAAGAAAAGAAATCTGATACCGATGCCTAACCATTATGACGCATGAGGGGGCGTGATGAGTACGGACATCAAGGACATTGTAGCCTTTATAGCAAAGGCCCTGGTGGACCACCCCGAGGAAGTGTCCGTGGAAGAAGTAGTTGGGGAACAGACCTCGGTCATCGAGCTCAGGGTGGCCAAAGACGACATGGGCAAGGTGATCGGTAAACAGGGCCGTACAGCCAGGGCCGTGCGCACCGTACTGAACGCGGCCGCGACAAAGATCAAGAAACGCGTGGTTCTGGAGATCATCGAATAGCGGTCCGGATTCGTCCGTGGACGGTTCAAGCATCTCCGGCCCGGACGATCATGGCACTCATGGACCCTGAAGAAATCATACCCATCGGGACGATAGGCGGCGCGCATGGATTAAAGGGCGAGGTGCGCGTCAGGACTTACAATCCATCGTCCGAACTCCTGGCTGCCGGAATGGATGTCTTTGTGCTGGGTCCGGACAAGGGCCGAAGACGCGCAAGGATCGCATCGGCCCGAAGGGCCGGAAAAAGGCTCCTGGTCACATTCGAAGGTGTTTCGGATCGGACGTCGGCCCAGGGTTTGAACGGCAGCCGGATAGCGGTGCTCAGGTCCGTTCTGCCCCCTCTGGAGCCCGGGGAATTCTATTACGAGGACGTGATCGGCTTGCCTGTGCGTTTGGCCGGTGGCGAGGAGCTGGGCCGCGTGACCTCCGTAATGAACGGGGCCACGGACATCCTGGTAATCAAGGGGGACAGAGGCGAATTCATGATTCCGGTGGTCGAGGGGTTCGTGATTGAGGTGGGGCCGGATGACGTTGTGGTAGGCCCTGACGCACTGGAAACGGTCTGAGGCGACCTGATGAGAGAAGGATTGGAAAATACGTACGTATTCCATGTGCTGACCCTGTTCCCGGATCTGATAAGAGAGGCGGTTGGACATTCGGTGCTGGGACGCGCGATCAAGTCCGGGATCGTGGATGTACGCGTGTGGGACATCAGGGACTACGCCCATGACCGCCATCGCACGGTCGATGACGTGCCCTACGGTGGGGGGCCAGGCATGGTGATGAAGGTGGAGCCGGTGGTTGAATGTCTGTCCGCCGTGCGCGAGGTCGCGGATCCGGGCGTCCCGTCCATTCTGATGTCCGCCGCTGGGCCTGCTTTCACCCAGTCCGCCGCCGAGGAGCTGGCCGGAAAAAAGGGCGCGATCCTGGTGTGCGGACACTACGAGGGCGTGGATGAACGCGTTGCACAGCACTACGTGGACCGGGAGATGTCCGTGGGAGATTATGTCCTTAGCGGGGGTGAATTCGGGGCGCTGGTCGTTGTTGACGCGGTTGCGAGGCTTGTGCCCGGGGTGCTGGGCAACAGCGGATCGCTGGAAATGGAATCCCACCAGACCGGATTACTGGAATACCCCCAGTACACCAGGCCTTCCTTGTTTGATGGGCATCGGGTGCCCGACGTCCTACTGTCCGGTAATCATGCAGAGATCGAGAAATTCCGAAAGAGGAAGGCAATCGAAAAGACTCGCATCAACCGACCGGACCTGTTCCGCAGATTGTCGGGAAAGGACCTGGAACAGCAGGATGCGCCGCCGCCCCGTCTTGGCCGTCCAGTGCGAGGCGTACAGGAACAGGTTGAATCTGTGGAGGGTGAGTAGGCATGGCCCTGGATGGGAAAATGAAATCCGGTGGACGGTCTGGTCCTGTTGCGGTGGCGCTGGTCCACTACCCGATCTACAACCGCAATCGCGAGAGGGTGACCACGTCCGTGACCACCGTGGACGTGCATGACATCGCAAGGACGGCGCGCACCTACGCGGTAGAGCCCTTCTACGTGGTGACGCCCGTCCAGGCGCAAAGAGAGATGGTGGGCCGGATCGTCGATCACTGGGCCACCGAAGGCAGGAGGCGTGACCACCCGCGTGCCGAGGCGATATCAAAGGTCCGCCTGGTGCCGTCTCTTGAGGGGGCTGTGTCCGACTTCATCGCGGAGTACGGCGTCGAACCCCTGACGGTCGTGACCGGGGCCTCCATGAAAAGCGATATAATTCCTTTCGAAAAAGTCCGTGAGATCATGGCCACAATGAATGAAAAGGGGTTGTTGCTGGTGTTCGGCACGGGGTGGGGGCTGACTGCTGATCTGGCCGGCGCGGCCGACATTCGCCTGGAACCGATAAAGGGTGTTGACGGGTTCAATCACCTGCCGGTGAGGGCGGCGGTCGCAATCGTGCTTGACCGACTGATAGGGCCTTCTCTATAATACGTCGCCTTCCAGGGGAATCGCCCATTAAGGGTCGGGCCAGGGAAGGGTGACATCAAGACACGAATCGAGGTGCGTCATGCACGGGACGATACAGGAACTCAACAAACTTCAGCTTCGGACCGACATCCCTGATTTCGGTCCGGGCGACACCGTCCGCGTGCACGTACGTGTCCGCGAGGGAGACAAGGAACGCATCCAGGTCTTCGAGGGCGCGGTGCTCGGCCGGAAAGGCGGCGGCCTCCACGAGACCTTCACGGTGCTCGTACAGCGTCGGCGTCGAGCGGATCTTCCCGGTGCACAGCCCGATGGTCAAGCGAATCGAGGTGGTGACGCGCGGCCGGGTGCGAAGGGCGAAGCTCACGTATCTGCGCTCGCTCAAGGGCAAGGCCGCCAGGATTACAGAGAAACGCACGCCTCTGACCAAGAAATCCCGGTCCAAAACGGCAACCGCGAAGGCAGCGCCGGCCCGGGCGCCCGAGAACGTGGATGGTGAGGCAGGGCAACCTGTGGAATGACGGGGCTTACGGCCCTGGATACGCCGAGGCGTGGGCGCGAAGCCGCGGTCATTTTCCGGTAATGGGCGTGGACGAGGCCGGCCGGGGCTGTCTTGCGGGACCGGTGGTAGCGGCCGCCGTCATCCTTCCTGATGATCAATCCATAAATGGCCTGGACGACTCCAAGCTGATGACCGCCAAGGCGCGGGATCGTGTTTTCGACAAGATCGGTGATCGGGCGCTGGCGATTGGAGTGGGGGTGGTGCCCTCCTCCAGCATTGATGCCAATGGAATCCTTCCGTCTACCCTGGAGGCAATGAAGGCGGCGGTTGATTCGGCTTGCACTTGCCATGAAATGGACGTGGGAATCGTCATCGTTGACGGTACCAGCACCATCCCGGGCGTGACCTTGCCGCAGAAATCCTGGATAAAGGGCGACCACTTGTCTCTGAATTGCGCGGCGGCCTCCGTGATCGCCAAGGTCACCAGGGATCGGTTGATGGTGGAAATGGACGTGGATTATCCAGGCTATGGCTTTGCGCGACACAAAGGATATGGGACGCGCGAACATCTTGATGCCATATCTCGGCTTGGTCCCTGCCCAATCCATCGCATGACCTTCGCCCCCCTCAAGGACCTGCCGGTCTAAAAAGCGTCCTCGATGATCGCAATGCTCGGGCTTCCATCCACCCAGTTTACCGTGGCAACGAAAAAGCGGACCTCATCGTAGTCGATGGGGCGGTAAGAAAGATAGATTTCAGTTGTGCGACGCACCTTTTCACGCTTGCCGTGCTGCACGCTTTCGAGGGCTTCGTAGCCCAGGTCGTTGTTTCTGGAACGCACCTCCACCACGACCATTTCCGAGCCGCGGCGCGCCACGATGTCCAGTTCACCGTACCTCGTCCTGTAGTTTCGATGGACTATGTCATACCCGCGTCGGGTCATTTCGCGCGCAACCAGACCCTCCGAATCCATCCCCAGTTTCATCCTTGCTTCCATAAGGACCTCCTGCCTACTTGACTATCGAAAATGGGCGGGAAAAGTTACACTCGCGAATCGTGGGAATCGCCGAATCCGTCATCAACGGCGACGTGCGAAACGCCGCTCGCCTCATGAGACAGCTCGACGACCGGGACCCTAGGGCGATCCCGGTGCTCGCCGAACTGTATCCACACACCGGAAAGGCCAGGATTATCGGCATCACAGGAAGCCCAGGCGCGGGCAAGAGCACCCTCATCGACGGCCTGATCCAGCGGATTCGCGCCGGCGGCGGCACCGTCGGTATTGTTGCGGTTGACCCCTCCAGCCCCTTCACGGGTGGCGCCATCCTTGGCGACAGGGTGCGTATGCAGCGTCACGCCACCGACCCTGGCGTATTCATCAGATCGCTTGCAACCAGGGGCCGACTGGGCGGGCTGTCCGCGTCCGCCGGCATGGTGGCGCAGGTGTTGGACGCCATGGGTTTCGACCGAATAATCATCGAGACCGTGGGCGTGGGCCAGGATGAGGTGGATATTGTCAGGCACGCGGATGTCACGGTGGTCGTGGTCTCGCCGGGACAGGGGGACGAGGTTCAGGCTCACAAGGCCGGGGTGCTTGAAATAGCAGACGTGCTGGCTGTAAACAAGGCGGACCTCGCCGGGGTCGACAAGACCGTGGGCGAGTTGACGCTGGCCATCGAAATGGCCCCTCAGGGCGCCAGGAAACCCCTGGTAATGCGCTGCGTGGCCACCGACGGGACGGGGGTCGGTGAACTGTTGGACGAGATTGAAAGGTTGCTTGACGTTCGTTCGCGCGACGGAAAACTGGATTCAGCGGTGAGGACTCGATCCGAGGCGTTGGTTTTCGACCTCGTCATGGAGCGTGTAGGCGGCGCCGTGGAACGCCTGATGAAAGATGACGGGGATATCCGCGAAACCGTGGCCAAGGTTTATGGACGGCGCATGGACCCATACAGGGCCGCTGGGCTGGTAATCGGGCGGCTGAAAGACCTGAAAATCTGACATTTGAAAATCTGAAACTTGGAAATCTGAAACCGTTGGGCAAAAAAAAGAACAGGAAAACAGCGGGGGCTACACCTGTTGTTACCGCGACCGTTGCGCCGCCCCGGCCATGGGAAAGGCCGGTTGCCTGCTCGTTGATGACCCTGTTGTTCCTGGGCCTCCCCTTGTTGCCGTGGCACCCTTTGTTTTTTCTTCCCCCGGTCCTGTACTGGCCGGTTTATGTGGGTGCGGCCGCGGGTTGCTGGATCAGGTTTCATGCCGGTGACGACGCTCTGCCGCGTCCCGCGTCCGTGACCCTGGAATCCTCGGGGCTTTTACTGATATTCGGATCGTATTTTCTGCTGAAGCTGATTGGAATACACCCGTCCGGAACGGACGAAAACATCTATTACTACATGGCATCGAGGATGGCCGAGGGGGCCATTCCGTATAGGGATTTCTTTTTTTCCCACCCCCCGGTTCATCTGCTCATTCCAACGGCGATTTTCGGCATCACCGGGTTTTCGGTTGCCGTGGCCAAGGCAATACCGGTGGTTGCCCAGGCCGTCGCCGGCCTTTTTCTGTATCTGACCATCCGACCTTCTTCCAGGACGTTTGCCCTGCTTGCGCTGATGCTTCATCTGACCGCCTACCAGGTGCTGATGGGATCCACCGACATGAACGGCGAAAACCTCATGACCGCATTCCTGATGGCATCAATGTTCACCGCGGTAAGGGGACGCTTTCTGACCTCGGGGGTGCTGGCCGGCCTCGGTCTTGGCTGCGGGCTTTATGGATTGGCGGCAGTTGTGGCCCTGGCGGTGGCGACCGCGTTCGATTCGAGGCGATCCGTGGCCAGATACGGTCTTGGATTCATGGCGGGTTTCGGCGTGGTGATGCTGCCATTTGCAGTCCTGGGCGGCTCGGGTTTCGTTGAAGGAGTATTT
>JAADHL010000366.1 GCA_013151875.1 Deltaproteobacteria bacterium | reverse complement strand
GAGTCCGGCGCAAGCACGCCGCGAGCCGATGATTCGATCAGGCCCGCCAGTCCGGCCGCGCCCGCGGGTTCGGCAAAAACACCTGCGCTGGATGCCAGCAGTCTGACCGCCTCCCTGATCCGCTCATCCGTGACGGAAATGATTGCCCCCTTTGACTCCCTGGCCGCCCTGAGGGCCTTTACCCGGTCCCTGGGAACACCCACCGCAATCGAGTCGGCGTAAGTGTCGGGTCGGTCGATGGGCTGAAATTCCCCGCCGGACTCGAAGGCCCGGGCAAGGGGCGCGCAACCCTGGGCCTGCACGCCAAGCATGCGTGGCAGGGCACTGGTCAGTCCGGCCGTGGCCAGTTCCTTGAAACCCTTGTGCATCGCCGCATATACGCAGCCGTCGCCCACGCCGACAGCGCAATGGTCGGGGACCTCCCAGTGCAAGGCCTCGGCGGCCTCAATGGCGCATGTCTTCTTGCCTTCCGCCAGGTAGGGGTTGGTGGCCGTGTTGCGGGAATACCATCCGAATCGCGGCGCGGCCTCGGCGGCCATGTCGAAGGCCTCGTCGTAGGTGCCAGCGACACGGATTACCGTGGCTCCGGCCAGCAGCATCTGCGCCACCTTCGGGTCAGGCGCGGTCCGGGGCACGAATATCACGGCCTTGATGCACATTGATGCGGCGATAATGGCGAGGGATGAGGCCGCGTTGCCCGTGGAAGCCGTGGTGACGGTCCTGTGCCCCAGATGCGCGGCGTGGGCCAGCGCGACGGCCGTTGCGCGATCCTTGATAGAGGCGGATGGATTCAATCCCTCGTCCTTGATGAAAAGGCGTCTGATGCCCAGTCGGGACGCAATGGCAGGGGCGTCGTACAAGGGGGTGTCGCCCACGCGCAGCGTTGTGGTCGGAAAGTCGGCCCCAATGGGCAGGAGGGGCAGCAGGCGAAACATACCCTGACCAGTCGCGCCCAAGGAGTCGGGTCGGACACCCGGGGTCAGGTCGTACACCAGGTCCAGGGTGCCGTTTATCGCGCCGCAGTCGGGACATGTGCCGACGGTCTTGGTCGGGTCGATTCTTTGCCCGCAGGTCACGCACTCAAGCCGGAAGTCAATCAATCACACTTCTCCATTGCTTACGGTCAAGGCGATTACCAGCGGTCCCACAGGGCGCGGGCAAGCGATCTGGATTCATCGGCCACGACCTCCTCGTCGATGTCGAGTACCTTGAAGTCGCGGACCGCCACGCGGCCGCGGGACACAACGGTCAGGGGGCGGGTGGACGGCAGGCCGAACAGCAGATGCCCCGCGACGTTGTCTTTTTCCAAGGGGGTCGGAGGCACGTAGTCCCACAGCACGACATCACCGGCCGCGCCTTCTTCCAGGACGCCGATCGGACGGCCGAAGATACGCGACGCGATCCCTGGGTTGGTCTTGGTGACCATGTCCGCCGCCTCCAGGAACATGACTGTCGGGTCCCCGGTGCGCTGGCGATGAGACATGAACAGGGCGCGGGCCTCCTCCAGGATGTCGGCGGTCATTCCATCGGTGCCCATGCCCACGGTGCAGCCAGCGCGCAGCAGTTCATCCACACTGGCGGTCCCAACGGCGTTGTTCATGTTGGACTGGGGGTTGGTGACCACCATGGTGTCGTGACGCGCAAGGGTGGACATCTCCCCGGGTGACACATGTATGCAATGGGCGGCAATCGAGCGGGGACCCAGAATGCCGAAGGATTCCAGCCGGTCCACTACCCCAGTAGCGCCCCTGGCAATCGCGTCCTCCAAGTCGGCCTTGTCCTCGGCGCAGTGGATGTGAAAGCCGGTGTCATGGGCGGCATCGGCGCAACGCTTCAGGGTCTCGTCGGACAACGTGAACGAGGCGTGCAGGCCGAACATGGCCGCCAGGTCAGGCGACCCCATCATCGTAAGGGCATCGATGAAATTCATGTTTTCCGCGATTGCAGTCTCTGTCTTTTCGGGGCCATTGCGGTCCGAGACCTCGTAGGCCAGGCACGCGCGCAGGCCGAGGCCTTGAACGGCTTCGGCAACGACACCCAGGCTGCCCGCGGTTGCCCCATAGGATGCGTGGTGATCCACTATGGTGGTGACTCCCGCCTTGAGACAGCGGATGGCGGGAACCATCGCGGACAATTCCACGTCTTCCAGGGTCAATGCCCTGTCCAGCCGCCACCAGAGGTTGCTCAGTATTTCGCCGAAGTTGCGGGACGCCTCGGCCGCTATGCCGCACGCGAACGTCGAGTACAGGTGCATGTGGGCGTTGACCAGGCCTGGGGTGGCGACACGGCCGCCGGCGTCGATGACCTCGGTGTCCGGGTCCAAGGGAACGGGGACCGCGCCGATGGACTCGATGACGCCGTTTCGAATCAGCACGCTGCCGCCGTGTATCACGCCGGACTGCTGTCCGAAGGTCATCAGCTCTGCGTTCTTTACGAGAATCGGTTTCAATCCACCACCTTCATTTCAAGGGCCATCGTTGGGCAGACAGTGGGGCACAGGCCGCAGCCCACGCATTTTTCCTCATCTATGACCGGGAGCCTGTCGGGTCCTATCCCTATGGCGCCGTGACCACCGTCCCGGCATGCCACGTGACATACATCGCATTTTACGCACAGATCGGGGATCAGTGACGACCTGATCTTGATATCCGGCAGGTCGTCATGGCCCCCGATCCTGCCCAGGGCCGCGCCCACCAGGGCGGATGGGGTAGCGATCGAGGCGTCGTCCATGAAGTAGGCCAGGCCGTCGGTCAGGTCGTCGATGATATCGAAACCATAGTGCATGACCGCAGTCGCGAACTGAACTGTGCCCGCTCCCACCAGCATGAACTCTATGGCGTCTTTCCATGTGACCGGGCCGCCGGTTCCGGTGATCTGCATGCCTGTGTGCCTGGATATCTCGGCGATGGTCCGCAGCGTGATGGGTCTTATGGCGGGTCCGGAAAGGCCGGAATACGTGGACCTGCCGCCCACCACTGGCCGTGGCGTGAAATCATCGATGTCGATGCCGGTCAGAGACGGAATCGTGTTGGATGCGCAGATGGCGTCCGCGCCGCCGCGCTTGACCGCGTTGGCGACATCAACGATGTCCGCGACCTGAGGCGTTATCTTGATGACCACCGGGACGCGCCGGGCCGCGGATTTCACCCAGTTCGTAACACGTTCCGTGG
>JAADHL010000038.1 GCA_013151875.1 Deltaproteobacteria bacterium | reverse complement strand
AAAAGAGATCGTGGCGGGCATTCCACCGGGAGCGCACGAACGCAAGCCTATGCCTCCACCACCGGAACTTCACGGCATCAAAATCCTGCTGGTGGACAAGCCCGACAGGACCCAGACCCAGGTGCTCATGGGGCGTCCCTCCCTGAGCTGGAAGGACCCGGACCTGTTTCCCGTCCTTGTGGGCAACACTGCTTTCGGGGGTACGTTCACGTCGCGCCTGATGAGAGAGATCCGGGAAAAGCGGGGATGGAGCTACGGCGTATCCTCGTTCATAACGGCGGGCCGTGAATTCGGCACGATGGCCATACGCTTTTTTCCCGCCAACAAGGACACGGTCCCGGCCATCAGGCTGACGCTGGACCTGTTGAAGGATTTGGTCAAAAAGGGGCTGAAGGACGAGGAGACCAGCTACGCCGAAAACCATATCGCCAACCAGTTTCCGTTCAGGCTCGAGACCGCCCGCAAGAGGGCCGGCGAAAAACTGGCCGACGAACTGTATTCGAGGCCCCGAAACTACATTCGTGATTACGTGAAGAACGTAAGGGCGCAGGACACCCGCACCATTAACGCCGCCATGGCAAAGTGGTTCGATCCCCAGGGCCTCGCTGTAGTCGTGGTGGGATCGGCAAAGGACCTCCTGGACGGCCTCAAGAAGATCCCAGGGGTAACCGGCGTGGAAGTCCACCCCTATGACGTGGATATGTTGCCCGCGACACCCGCCGACCGCTAGACCCGGCCCCATTTTTACCTATAATACCCCGGTTTCGAACGCGGCCTTCAGATGCTTCCAGGCGGTTTTGATGGTGCCAAGGCGATGACGCGGGACCTGATGGTCCGCGCGGCCGGGGGTGCGCAGACTGTTTCGGTGGCGCGACTGGACCATGCCGCGGTGCTGGCCGCCATGTGCGCGGCGCCTCGGGAGGCGTCCGTAGTGATGGTCGTGCCGACCACGACTGCGCGGGATCGAGCCGCCCCCCTCATCAGATATCTCCTGGACAACGGGCCCGTCCCGTACACCTTTCCAAGGTGGCCACGCAGCGCCGAATCCCCATACGAGGAGGTGGCGGAAAGCCCGTTCGCTGCGGCGGCCCGGACCGGCGCGTTGGGGGTGATGAGCCTGTCGGAAAGCCCGTTCGCGTTGGTGATAGACGCCGGCGCGTTCGCCAGACGGGTCATCGGCTTCGACGCCTTCATGGATGGTGTGTATCGGCTTGAGAGGGGCAGGGAATTGGACCTGACCGATTTCGCCGAACACCTTGTGCGCGCTGGATACCGCCGGACGTCCACGGTGGGCGAGGTCGGAGAATTCGCGGTGCGCGGCGGTGTGGTGGACGTCTATTCGCCCATCGCGCAGGACCCGTTCCGCCTGGAACTGGACGGCGATGAAATAGGGACGCTGCGCGTCTTTGAGCCCGCGACCCAGAGGAGCAGCAGGTCCCTGACGTGTGCCTGGGGGGTGCCGGCCTGGGAGGTGCCGTGCGGTCCAGGGGCGATGAGGGAGGCGATGTTGCGCCTGCGGGGTCTGGCGGCCGAAAGGGGTGTGCCGTCCGCGGACACGGCCCTGGTGGAAAGTGAACTGGAGCAGGGCAGACTGCCTCTTGGATTCGCCGCAATGCTGCCCGCGCTTCAGTCTGGAATGGACTTGCTGCCGGCGTTCCTGCCCGACGATGCCGTCGTTGTGGTGGCTGACCCGGAGGGGTGCAGGGCCGCTGCCGACGCCTGTCTGGACGCGCTGGAAACCCAATATGCCGAGCTTGGTGAAGAGCCTCGCCTGGTTGCCGAACCCGGGACCCTGGCCGTGGGTGGGGATGAGAGTCTGAACGGCCTGGCATCCAGGCCGGAAACCTTGTTCGTGCCCCTGGCCGAGGAAGGCGGCTTCCTGGGGCCGGCTTCGGGTTCGATCCTGGACGCCGGGCTGGCGCTGGCCACTGCCTCCGACGTGCCCGTCAAGCAACGCGTGACGGCCATTTCCGGGTGGACCAGGTCCGTTCTGGATTCGGGCCAGAGGGTCCTGTTCACGTGTCCCTCCGGGGCCGAATTGCGCAGGGTTTCGGACGTGCTGACCGCTGAGGGTTTCGACCTTTCCCAGGCAGGCCGCAACGGTCTGGCCGAGCTTTTCAGGGCCGGGGAGGGCGTTCGGATCGGGATTGGACGGGTCAGGGAACCGTTCGGCATGGACATGCTGGGTATTGCGCTGGTGCCGTCCGAGGCCGTGTTCGGGATAAAGGACGCCCTGGCCGTACGCAAGGGTGATCGCAGGGGCGTGTCGCGGCTGAAGGAGCATAGGGAACTGGTGCCTGGGGACCTGGTCATCCATCGGCTGCACGGCATCGGCAAGTTCGAAGGACTGCAGGAGGTCCGGACCGGGGGGCGCACGACAGAGTGCCTCAGATTGACCTACAAGGGGGGCGACAGGCTGCTGGTGCCGGTCGATCGCGCCGATCTGCTGGACAGTTACACCGCGCCGGAAGAGGGCGCGGCTCGGCGTCTGGACAGGCTTGGCGGCCAGTCGTGGATAAAACGCCCCCGTTCCGCGAAGAAGGCCGCCCGTCGGATCGCCAGGATGCTGGAGGCCATATATGCCCGACGGGCATCGGGTACGACCCACGCGTTCGCCCCCCCCGACAGGGAGTACAGGGAGTTCGAGGCCACCTTCCCCCACGAGACCACTACGGACCAGGAACGCGCCATCGAGGAAATCCTGGAGGACATGGGCAGGGATCGTCCCATGGATCGTCTGGTGTGCGGCGACGTGGGCTTCGGCAAGACAGAGGTCGCCGTGCGCGCCGCCTACAAGGCCGCGATGGAAGGCAAACAGGTGGCGGTTCTGGTGCCCACTACCCTACTGGCGGAGCAGCACCGCCTGACGTTCGCGGCGCGTCTGCGCCAGACCCCGGTGACCGTGGAGTCCCTGTCCCGTTTCAAGGGCTCGGCCGATTCACGCCGCGTGCTGGAGGGTCTGAAAAGCGGGGGCGTGGACGTGGTGATCGGTACACATAGGCTCTTGTCGAAGGACGTGGAATTCAGATCCCTGGGCCTTCTGGTGGTGGACGAGGAGCACCGTTTCGGCGTGGTCCACAAGGAACGCCTGCGCGAGATAGCGGCCACGGTCCACACACTGACCCTGACCGCGACCCCAATCCCCCCTGCACATGGCCCTGGCCGGGATCCGCGACCTGTCCATTATTTCAACGCCTCCCAGGGACCGCCTGGCCGTGCGCACGTTGGTTGCCCGTTACAGCCGGGAACTGGTTCGGACCTCCATCCTGAGGGAGTTGAAACGCCAGGGGCAGGTGTTCGTGGTGCACAACCGGGTGGAGGACATCTACGATTTCGCCCATGCCGTTTCCGCATCGGTGCCGGAGGCCCGCGTCGCGGTCGCCCATGGACAGATGTCCTCGTCCGAACTGGAGTCCGTGATGGCGGCCTTCATCAGGGGCGACAAGGACGTGCTGGTCTGCACCACAATCATAGAATCGGGGCTGGATATCAGCACCGCCAACACGATGCTGATCCATAACGCGGGGTCCTTCGGCCTGGCCGACCTGTACCAGTTGCGCGGCAGGGTGGGCAGGGCGGCTGACCAGGCATGGTGCTACCTGTTGGTCAATGACCCGTCGTCCATGAGCGAGCAGGCGCGCAAGCGCATACAGGCCATCGAACGTTTCAGCGAGCTGGCCAGCGGGTTCAACCTGGCCGCCATGGACCTCGAGATACGCGGGGCGGGTAACGTGCTGGGCGCCGAGCAGTCGGGTCACATGGCCTCAGTGGGCTATGATCTGTTCATGGACATGCTTCGGGACGCCATCAATGAGCTGTCGGGTGAGGAAACGGGCGAAAAAACCGACACCGAGCTCAAGTACTCGATGGAGGCGCGGATCCCGCCTGACTTCATTCCGGACGACAGGCTGCGACTGAGGCTGTATCGAAGGCTCTCATCGGCCTCGGACCTCGCCGAGGTATCCGCGATGGCCGCGGAACTGACGGATCGTTTCGGCGGTCTCCCGCTCAAGCTGCGCCGCTTGATTGGTTTGATGCGCCTGAAGGTCCTGGGCCGCTCGCTCGACCTCAGGCTGGTCTGGGTTCGAAGCGCGGCTGTCGAATTCACGGCCGCCGAAGGGTTCGAAGACTCGATAACGCGCCTGGAGGCGGCGGCAACGGCCGGGGGATATCGGGTTTCAACAAGAGGGTCCGTCCTGAAGGTGCTGTTGCCCAAGGGCGGTGTCGACCCCATCGAGGCGGGGGAGGCGCTGTTGCGCGCGGCGTCCGTTGATGGTACCTAGTCTGACAGCGGGTGAAGCGAGGCGGGCGGATGAGGACCGGATTTTTTCCAGTGGGACTCGCGGCGGCGATTGCCGTCCTTTTGCCGGGTCCGGCGTGCAAGCCAACGCGACCAGCCATCACCCATGTCCAAGGCGCGGTAACCAGCAAGGAACCGGACCAGAGGGTCGTGGCCAGGATAGGTGATCGAGAGATAACGGTTCAGGAACTTCGGAAACGGCTCGATGCGATGCCGGTATACGTACGGATGCGCTACAGATCGGCCGAGCGACGGCGGGAATTCCTGGAATCATACGTGGAATTCGAGGTCCTTGCCCTGGAGGCCCAGAGGCTTGGATATGCCTCGGATCCTGAAGTCGTGGGGGCGCTCAAGTCGGCCGCCGTGGAGCGTTTTCTGAAGGAAAAGGTGGATTCCAGGGTCCACCGGGACCAGATCACGGAACAGATGGTGCGCGACTGGTACGAAACCCACTTGGAACTCTATCACCGACCGGCGCAGTTCCGGGTCTCCCACATTCTCCTGGATGACCCCGTTCTGGCGGGCAAAGTGCATTTCAGGGCAGTGAAGCTGTGTGGTCAACCGGGCGCCGACCCGCGCGAGGAGTTCACAAAGCTGGTGAAGGAGTATTCCAAGGACAAGGCCACCCTGAATACCGGTGGGGACATCGGTTTCTTTCCGCGTAAGGGAAACGGCGCTGGACACGTGCCCTCCAAAGTCTCCGCCGAAGTTGCCGACGTCGCTGGGAAGATGCGGTCCATTTTCGAGGTAAGCGACGTGGTGAAGGACGCGGATGGGTATCATATCCTGTTCGCCTCATCCAGGAGGCCGTCCGTGGACAAGTCGTTGGACCAGGCGCGCGCCGAAATCGTTCCGCTGTTGATGGAACGCAAACGCGAGGACCAGCGCAAAGAGTTTGTCAACCGGTTGATGAAGAAGGCCAGGGTCAGGATACATGAAGACGCGGT
>JAADHL010000329.1:3244-4495 GCA_013151875.1 Deltaproteobacteria bacterium | reverse complement strand
CGCGTCAGCCAGTACTTCCACAAGTCGGGCGACACACGGCCGTTCGTGGGCCTGCTGCACGGGGTGTTGGACAGGATCGAAACGGTCATCACCGGGAACGAGAAAGAGGCCCTGATCCTCGAAAACGAGCTGATCAAGAAGCACCGGCCACCCTACAATATCTTCCTGCGGGACGACAAGAACTACCTCTATCTGCGCATCGACCCCAGGGAGGATTTCCCGCGCCTGGACCTGGTGAGGCGGCGCCGCAAGGACGGAGCAATCTATTTCGGCCCCCACCACTCGGCCTCTTCCGTGAGGGGCACCCACGCCCTGGTGAATCGGTATTTCGGCCTGCGAACCTGCCGGGACCACCAGTTCAGGAATCGGAGCCGCCCCTGTCTGGAGCACCAGATGGGCCGTTGCCTGGGTCCCTGCTCGGGCCTGGCCACGCCCGCCGAGTACGGCATGAGGGTCAAGGACGCTTTGTTGTTCCTGAAGGGTCGTCGGGACCGGGTGCTGAAATCCCTGATGCGGCGCATGAAAGATGCCGCCGATGCCGAGAACTTCGAGGAGGCGGCCCGCCTGAGGGACCAGTTGAGGGCCGTGAAATCGTCCCTTACCAGACAGGCCGTGGTGCTGCCCACTTCCAGGGACGTGGACGCAGTGGGCCTGGCCAGGGATGGTGAGAGCGCGGCCTTCGCGGTCCTGAGGTTCGAGGGGGGCGTGATGCTGGACCGCATCCCTTACGTGCTGGAAAACGCCGTGGCCCCTGACGAGGACCTGATCGGGACGTTTCTGATCCAGTATTACGCCCGCGCACCCATTCCCGACCAGTTGTTGGTACCCAAAGGCATCCTGAAAGGCTCACGCGCCATCCGCGAGGTCCTGAGCCAGCGGGGAGGCAGGTCCGTGCGGATTCTGGAACCGTCGAAGGGGCCGCGTGGCGATGCAATCCGCATGGCCGGGCGCAACGCCGAAGCCCTGCTGAAAGAATCTCTGCTGTCTGGCCGCGTGACCGCCCGAGCCATGGCCCGGGTCGCGGAACTGCTGGGCCTGGAGAGTCCCCCGTCCCGAATAGAGGCCTTTGACATGAGCACGATCTCATCGACCAATCCCGTAGGGTCGATGGTGGTGTTCACGGATGGAAAGCCCGACAAAAAGGCTTACCGGACCTTTGCGGTGCGCGGCGAGGAGGGCGAAGGGGACACCGGGTTCATGAAAGAGGTCCTGACGCGCCGGTTCAGGCGCGCACGCGAAGACGGCGTGGTC
>JAADHL010000329.1:0-3182 GCA_013151875.1 Deltaproteobacteria bacterium | reverse complement strand
GACGACCTGGGTTTCTTCGATCTGCCGCTGGCGGCCCTGGCCAAGTCGCGCGTGATGGATGGGGGCCGTGGCGCGGCAATCCATTCACCCGAACGCATCTGTTACAGGGCGGTTGGCTCCACCGGGGTGCGCGAGGGGGGCGGAAACAGTGTGAAGCGGGTCGTGCCGCCGGCAAACGACCCGGGCCTGCACCTGCTGATGCGCCTGCGTGACGAGGCCCACAGGTTCGCCATAAAGTTCCACCGAAAGAGGCGAGGCAAGAGCGCCCAGAGATCGGTGCTGGACGGTATCCCCGGCCTGGGAAAGAAACGCAGGGTCATCCTGTTGCGCCACTTCGGATCGGTAGGGGCCGTGCGTTCGGCCTCGCTGGACCGGTTGAAGGCGGTCAAGGGCCTGCCGTCCCCCGTTGCCGAGGCAATTTTTGAAAAACTCCATTGACCCCGAGGTCGCCTCATTGACCGATCTCACATTACAGGACGATGTTTGTGGTCCGCTTCGAACTTCGTCTATATCCTTGACGCTGGTTCTCGCCGGGAGGGGCGGACCTTGAGAAACGGAAACGACAGACCCGGGTTCCTGCGGCAGTGGGGACGGTTCATGATGGCCGGGGCGCGTTACCATGCTCAGTGGGAAATCAACGTAGCCAGGACCGTATTCAGTGACAGGAGGCGCATGCTGCTCCTGTTTCTCCTGATGCTGCCGGTCCTGATCGGTTCAATCGCCTTCGCCGACGGCCTCAAGGAAGCGCTCCATGCATTCATCGGCGGAAAAAAGGCGCTGAGCCCTGCCTTTTTCACCGGCGGCATCTTCATCGCGTCCATCCTGATCGGACTGGGCGCGGGCCTCATAACCGGATGTATCGGCGCCGGGGGCGGATTCGTGATCGCCCCCGCCCTGATGAGCGCTGGGATCAAGGGCATACTCGCCGTCGGTACGGACCTCTTCCATATCTTCGCCAAGGCGATCATGGGCAGCGTCATCCACCGCAAGATGGGAAACGTGAACGTCTGGCTGGCGGTCATATTCGTGGGCGGCGCGGTCATCGGCGCGACGACCGGCGGGGTGCTGAACCGGATCCTCTACGACATCAACCCGGTCCTCAGCGATACATTCATCACGACCATCTACGTCATCATGCTGGGGCTGCTGGGCACATACGCCCTCATGGATTTCTTTGGGTCGCGCAAGGGGCCGGAGGACCTGGACGCGCACGGCGGACCGGCCGAGGGGATCGACCTGGGGAATCTGCCCAGAAAGCTTCAGGGCTTCAAGATCCCCCCGATGATCCGGTTCGACGAGGGCCTGGTCATCGGCGGCCGCAGCATTTCGTGGGTGTTCCTGGTCCTCAGCGGCGCGCTGGTCGGGTTCTGCGCCGCCGTGATGGGGGTCGGCGGCGGGTTTCTGACCTTCCCGATCTTCGTGTACGTGCTGGGGGTATCCTCGCTGACGACCGTTGGGACCGACATCTTCCAGATCGTGTTCACGGCCGGGTACGCGGCCATTTCGCAATACGCAATCTACGGTTTCATCTTCTACACACTGGCCATGGGCATGCTGCTGGGGTCGCTGCTGGGCATCCAGATCGGGGCCATGGTCACAAAGGTCGTCAAAGGCACCACGATTCGCGGCTTCTACGCCATGGCAGTCCTCGCCGGGTTCATCAACCGCGTGTTCGCCCTGCCGGGCAAGCTGAGCGATATGGACGTAATCAGCCTTGAGAAAGGCACCATTTCCATCCTGGACTCCATAGGCGTGTGGGCCTTCTTCGTCGTGATCGGCGGCTTCGGCGTGTGGGTGATCGGAACCTTCTTTGCGAACCTCAAGAGGCTGAAGTCCCAAGGGGGCGCCGCATGACGTCGTTCGCCAGCAAAAAAGAGTTCTTTGGCGGCCTTGCCATGTTGGTCGGTTTCGTCATGGTCTTCGGCCTGATGCTGTTGCCCGCCTTCGACGGCGAGAACTTCCTGAACTACATGGACGACCTGTACAACTCCATCTCCAAGGGGTCCGCCTACTTCATCCCCGATCTGGCCGAGGAAGCCGCGGAGTTCGACGGCAGGGAGGTGTCCGTAACGCTTGCCATGGAACGCGAGGACCTCGCGCAGGGGGCCGCGACGATATTGGGCAAGGGGGGCGTCGTTGCCCGCGCGACCGGGACGGACGTTGTGGTCGAAGGCGACCTGGGAGCGATCCTGAAGCACGCCCTCGCGGACTCCGACGCAATGTTCGCAAACGAGGGCGACAAACTGAAAAAGAGGTACGGGTACGAGGGCAAGGAGGCCCTTTTCGTGTGGTGGTCGGCCCTCAAGGCCATGGACAAGGACCTCAAGCGCCAGGAGATGTTCGCCGAGGCCAAATTCGTCGGCACGGTCAACAGCAAGGCAGTGGAGTGCTCGTACAACTATTATGGAGTCACGCCCGAAAAGATCATCGACAAGGTGTTTTTCGTGATCATGTCCCTGCTGGCCTATGTCCTGTACACGCTGTGGTACGGCTTCGCGATCATGTTCATGTTCGAGGGGTGGGGCCTGAGGCTGTCTCACTGAAACCGCGCGCTTTTTTCCTGTCGACACACGCGTGAATCAACCTGAGCCCTGAACCAACCTGGGTAGGCTACGGCCCGAAAGAGGGCGGCAGGTCGTCCGATCCCGTGCCCCAGTCGCCAGCGGGCAAAGGGCCCATCTTGTAGTCGAGGGTCGCGCCATGCGAGATATCGCTGAAGCGCAGCCAGTTTCTCGTCGTTGGGGTCCCGTCGATCCGCAGGTCCTGAATGTACCGGGAGTCCGGCCCGACACCGGAGGCTTTGATGGTCAGGACATTGCCGTTGGCCAGGTGAACCGCGGCCGACGGAAAACGGGGCCCGTTCAGGACCAGGATGTCGGTGCCGGGTATCGCCGGATACATTCCAAGGCCGGCCCACACGAGCCAGGCCGACGTGGCCCCGAGGTCGTCGTTGCCTGGCAGGCCGCCGGGGCTGGTGTTGAACTCCTCGTCCATGATTCGCCTCACGACCTCCTGGGTCTTTGATGGGACGCCGGCGAAATTGTAGGTCCATGGCGTCCCGTGTTCCGGCTCGTTGCCGATGTAGAAGTGCGGCTGGTTCGTGCCCGCGTTCAGCTCCAGAAACAGGTCGTCCAGCCGGGCTTCGGCCGCCGCGTGACCCCCCATGAGCGTGAACAACCCTT
>JAADHL010000005.1 GCA_013151875.1 Deltaproteobacteria bacterium | reverse complement strand
GGTTTGCTGAGGTGATAGGTGGTCAGCCTGGAACGGCCGCCGCGATAACACGTCACCGTATTGGGATTTGCCTTCTTTTCCTCCATCAGGGCGGCCGCCGTCACGATCTTGAAGGTCGACGCCGCTGGAAAGGCGGCGGTGGTCGCCGGATGCGGGATCTTTCTTTTGTTCCGGCTGAATTCCGACAGGGTGATCACCTCTCCCGTCTTGGGCCTTATCGCCACGAACGCGCCGTATATGGGCCTGCTCTGCTTGAAAAAGCTGTCCAGGTGATTCTTCCATGCCCTGGAAAGTGGGATCGAAGGGTCGTCCTTCAGAATCGGGCGGGGCGGCTTGACCTTGCGTCTCTTCTTCCTTCGCCTTCTTCTGCGTTTTTTCTTCTTTCTTTTCCTTCTTTTTTTCTTTGATTTGACCGACTTCGCCTGGACGGTGCCTACGGAAATCCCACAAGAGAGGTTTTCCACCACCAGGGCGGGCAAATCGGATGTCAGGAAAAACGCGATGATGATACTGACGACGAATCGGACCGGCATCTGGCCTCCCACGTCCGGAGTGGGCGGTACTTTACCAGCGGAGATTGGGTTGTACAAACCGGATGTGCAGAGCCTAAAGGGTCGGCGTCACGATGAGCCCAAGGGCCGCGGCGGGGTCCCATCCGTCAGAGGAGCCGGCGCCCAGGTCGCCATAGGCCCAATGAAAGCCCCCATCTATCGAAAAACGGAATCCGACGATGTATTCACCCGGGTTTTGAGGTGCAAGCGTGCTTGTGTATTCGTAGGTCGAACCGCACGAAACGCATTGGGGGTTCCAGTCGGCGGTTTTCCATGTCCAGCCCTCGTCCGTGAATGGGTCGGATTCGGAAGGCCCAAACCCGATCATGGCCTGAATCAGTCCAGGGTCGCCGTCGGCATCCGTGATCCCCGCTGCAAAGACCTGCCCGGATATCACAGCGGTTGAATTGCCGACAATGACGGTAATCGGGTCGCTGGGGGACTGGGTGTTGGCCCAGATGTCGGTTGCCTTGGCGATGACACGCACGGCCTTTTCGAGCGTGGCGACGACCGTGCCGTCCGTTACGGAAACATCGTGGTCCCCGGCGGTAGCAAGGCCCTGGAAAGTCGCCGTCAGGTACTGGGGCTGAACGATGGTGAAATCCGTTGACGGCTGGTCGTCCAGAAGCACGCCCGTGACGATGTCCAGTCCGGTGCCAGTCAGTGCTATGGCCCATTGCTGTCCGAAGGGCAGTTCAGCGGGTTTTGCGGTCAAAAGGGCGAGCCTGCACTGTGGGTCATCCTGGTCGGTCAGGTCGTCGCAGTCGTTGTCGATTTCGTCCGAACACGTCGGGTCCCCGGCCGAACCCTCGTGTTTGCCTGGGGCAAGGGTGAACACGCATTCGCCGGAATCCGGATCGCACGAATCAATGGTGCAGGGATTTTTGTCGTCACAGGCCTTTTCCAGATACCAGCATTCCCCGGTCAGGTCGGCGCAATGATCCACGGTGCAGGGGTCCCCGTCATCGCAATCAATGGGAAGATGAAAGCAGATCCCCTGTTCACAGGTGTCGCCCGTGCACATCGAGTCATCCGCGCATTGTTGATTGCCGGTACATCCGGTGCAGCCTGGAATGGGCTCGCCGTGCGTGCAGCCGAGCTCGGGGTCGCAGGAATCGAGGGTGCACGGGTCGCCGTCCCCGCATTGAAGGGCAATGTGGCTGCACCCGCCTGTTTCGGCAAGACACGAATCCGCGGTGCAGACGTCGTTGTCATCGCAATCTACTGCTTCATGGAAGCAAGCCCCAGTAACCTCGTCGCATCCGTCCATGGTGCACTTTTTCTGGTCGTCGCAGTCCTTTTGGGCGTTGACGCAATTTCCTGAATCCGGGTCGCATGAGTCGAATGTGCAGGCATTGAAATCGTCGCAGTCCTTGGCCGGGTTGACGCACAGGTCCAGGTCCTCGTCACATGAATCAAGGGTGCATTTGTCCCCGTCGGAGCAGTCCTTGGGACTGCCGGCGCACACCCCGTCCAGGCACGCATCGCCGTCGGTGCAGAACCATCCGTCATCGCATGCCGCGCCCTGCTCTATGTCCTCGATGGTGCATCTGAACATCTTGGCGTCGCAGACACGCCTCTGGCATTGACTGATGTCGATCCCGGGATACGAATCCGCGCAATCAACGTCGGCCTGACACGCTGAAATATCACTGTTGGGTCCCCGAGGCGTCCCCCAGTTCGCGACCTGGAAGGGATCGCCGTCCCAACCTTCATGCACCGTGGCGGAATGCCAGTCCGTATCAAGCAATCCAGTTCCCGGCGCCAGGTTGCGTTCCATCGATCGATCCGGCTCGCCTTGCGCCCCGTCCCCGTTGACGCCGGCGTCTCCGTTGAACAGGGCCGTGTCGATCACGGTTCCGTCGCCCGCCATCAGTTGGTAGGTGACCGGACCGCCGTTGGGCAGGACCATCGTATTGCCGCCGACGATATCCGGTTGCACCGAAAGGGCCGAGTCCGCGGCTTCGTATTCCGCGACCAGGAAATAGCCGTGCGGCATCAGCAGAAGGTTGTGGACAACGTGCGGCGTTGCCTCGAAATCGAACGTCGTACCGACAGGCCCCGCTTTGCTGACCTTGAACCCACCCAGGTCGAACGGGGCCCTGGTCATGTTTCGCAGCTCGAACCACTCGTCGAAGTTGTTCGAGTTGGACCCCATCCACATGAGTTCGTTGATGACTATTTCGCCGGGTTCGGGGACGCCCCATACGGTCAGCGACGCGGCCTGATCAGGTTGGTATCCATTGCCTGAACCATCCAGGTCCCCGTACTCGAAGTTCGTGCCTCCGTCCATCGAGAAACGGACGGCCATGCTCAGGTATCCCCCCAGTTCCACGGTGACGTCCGCCTGAAACGTGGCCTTGGAGGCATCCGCTGATGCCTGGTGCATTGCGGTCCACGTCCAGTCGGAACCGCTCCAGGGCAGGGAGTCGGTGGGGCCGAAGCCCGCCTGAACCAGGATGGTGGATGTGTCCAGCGGTGATCCGTTGCCATCGATGTCCGCGGTCACCCCGGACAGGGTCTGCCCTTCGGTCATGGTGTAAGCGGCCGGCTGGACGAAAATGGCGGTGATATCGGGATAATCGGTCTGACCCGTGTAAAGGAAGGCGTCCGTCAGATCGAAAGTGAGCGGGCCGTTCGAGATGGTGATCGTTACTGCGCCGGCCTGGTGCGAAGGCGTCTTCAAAATCATGCTCTGCGGCGAAGCTATCGTGAAATCGACCTCCAGCCCCCCGAAGAACAGGGCCTTCACCGTGTCGAGTCCGCCCCCGGCAAGCGTTACCTGAGTCCCGCCCGCTGCGGGGCCCTGTGTCGGTTGGACCCCGGTAATTCCGAAAGAACAGTCCGGGTCGTCGGCATCGGTTGCGCCGTCGCAGTCATTGTCATTCGCATCCAGGCATGTTTCCGAGCCCAGCGGCCCCTCCAGAGCGGTGTCCATCAACTGGTGGACACACTGGTCGGTCGTTGCGTCGCATGCGTCGATGGTGCACTGGATGTCGTCGTCGCAGGAAGGGGGAGCGCCCGCCACGCAGCCCGTGGCCGGATCGCATGTTTCCTCGCCGTCGCAGAATACGCCGTTGTCGCAATCCACGGGCGGCCCCCCAACGCACAGGCCCCCGGAGCACGAGTCGCCCTGGGTGCATGCGTCCCCGTCATCGCAAGGCCCATCAACAGGCGCGTGAGCGCAGCCTGTAGCGGGATCGCACGTGTCCGTAGTGCACACGTCCCCGTCATCACAATCCAGCAGCTCGAACGGGATGCATGCGCCGGACTGACACGCGCTGACCTTGGTGCAGGCATCGTTGTCCTCGCACGTCTCGCCCTCATGGGCCGGGGACATCTCGCAACCGCCCGTCGCGGCTACGCAGGTGTTCTGACGGCAGAACGTATCGTTGCCCTTGTCGCATTCGACCGGCGAGGACGGGTCCGTTTTGCATTTGTACGGGAAATGCTGCCGGTCGCAGACCAGGGTGCCGTTGCACTTGTTTCCATCGTCCATGGCAATGCAGTCAGCGTCATTGTGGCAGTCGCATTGGCTGACGGCGCCGGGAACGCATTGGCCGGACACGCACTGGTCGCCCTTGGTGCACGCGTCCTCGTCATCGCATTGCGTGCCGTCTTCCACGGGTTTCGTGGCGCATGTCCCGCCATCGACGTCCTTGTCGCAGTAACGGGTCCGGCACTGACCGATGTCGCCGAACCCGCCTACGCAGTCCTCATCGGACCTGCATTCACACTCATCGCCGGGGGAGCATTCGCCCAAGGAGCACGTGTCGTTCATGGTGCAGGGGTCGCCGTCATCGCATTCGGCGCCGTCCGCCATGGGTTTCCTGGAACACTCGCCGCCGTTGATCGAAGGATCGCAAAAGAATGTTTCGCACTGACCAAGGTCGTCGAACATGTCCTTACAGTCATCATCCACGGAGCATTGCCTGCCCGTGTCATGTGCCTCGCCGTCATCAGCGGCGTCGGGTATGTCCGGAACATCTTCCTTGGTATCCGGCGTTGCCTCACCACCCCCTCCCGAGCATCCGATGGACGCCATGGCTATGAACAGGGCCAGTGCAGCGGGGCGTAGAGACATCCGGGACCTCCGGGACAGACCGGCCTTAATGGATACAGGATCGAGGAAAAGGAATCAACGACGGTGAAACGCGGATCATGGATCGTTCATCGATGCAGGCAAAGCCCGATCTCCGGTCCACGCGGCCCTTGGTGCCGGCCGTTCGATTATTCGCAGTTGCGCTTCGCGGTATAGCTCAGCGTGACCCACCAGCCGACCACGCCGTCTTTCGTCTGGGTGGGCGTGTCGGCCAGCAGGTCGGCGCCGTTGACAACCGTGCCCCCAAGATTGAACGACAGGTCCGCCACTGAAGCCTGGGGCAGGAACCCCTGGATGAAGCCGTCGTCGATGGCGTTGATCGGGTCGCCCGTAAAGGTCCCGGCGCCGAAGCCCACCACGGAGCCGACATCCTCGGGGAATATGTCGGGGATGACATCGGACAGCTTGAAACTGGATGCCTCGGTAATGAAGCATGTTGCCGCAACCAGGGGGTCTTCCGAACAGTTTCCAGTCTGTTTGTAGGTCACGTTTTCGAACTGGCTCTGCTTGCCCGCGGGCGCCATGGTGCAGCACGGGACCCATTGGCCGGCCGCCTTCGGACACTGACCCTCGCCCACCAGCATCGATGCATAGGGGTATTCCAGGGCCAGCGGGTCGAATGCCGTCACCAGGCCACCGGACTCGAACTGGTCCAGCTTGGCCGTCATGAAGGCGCTGATCAGGTTATTGACCGCAACAGGGCCCGATCCGAAGTCGTACATGACGGATGGGGTCTCCAATGACAGGGAATCGATGCGAAAGACCGTCGGAGCCACCGTTGTCTGGCCCTTGCAAACGCCGACCGAACACATGTCGTCCGTCGTGTAGTCGAATCCGTCGTCGCATGCGGTGCCGTCCGGTGCCGTGGAGTACTGGCATGCCCCCGTTGTCGGGCTGCATTGATCAATGGTGCAAGGGTTGCCGTCATCGCAATCGGTGCGTCCGGCCGTGAACCTGATGTCCACCCAGTAGCCTGGGACGCCGTCCACGATTTCGATTTGCGCTGAACCCAGCAGGTCGGCGCCTGAAACCACGGTCCCACCGAGGTCGAACGACAGGTCCGCAACCGCGGTCTGGGGAAGGAATCCCTTGATTACGCCTGAAGTCAGGCCAGTGATCGGGTCACCCGTGAAGGTGCCTGCGCCGAATCCCGTAACCTCGCCGACATCCGCCGGGAAAACGTCCGGGATGATATCGGCCAGGTTGAAACTGGTCGTGCCGGTCTTGAAGCACGGGGCCGCAACCTCCGGGTCGCTGAGACAATCCCCGGATTCCATGAAGGTCACATCGTCGAATCCGGCCTGCTTGCCAAGGGGCGCAAGCGTGCAGCATGGCTGCCAGACCCCCTGGTCCTTGGCGCATTGTCCCTCGCCGGCCATCATGGAGGCGTAGGGATATTCGAGGGCGAGGGGATCGAACGCGGTCACCAGCCCTCCGAACTCGAACGAGTCCAGTTTGATCGTCAAATAGGAACTGAGCAGGTCGTTCACCTCCACGGGACCCGACCCGAAGTCATAAGTCAGGATAGGGGCAACCAGGTCCAGCGAATCGATTCGGAACACCGTTGGGTCGATGCTGACGACGCCCCTGCAATCGCCGGCCAGGCAGACGTCGGAATCAGTAAAGGCGAATCCGTCGTCGCAGGCCTCGCCTTCCTCGCGCTGGGCGAAGGTGCAACGCCACGCAGGCCCGGCACAGACGCGTTTTTCACACTTTCCCAGCACCTGGTCAGGATACGAATCGGCGCAGTCGCTGTCCTGAGAGCATGTCGGGATGTCGCTGTTCGGGCCGCGGGGCGTGCCCCAGTTGACCTTCTGCAAGGGGTCGCCGTCCCAACCCTCGTGCACCCAGGCAGTATGCCAGTTGGCTGCCTGCATCCCGTCCCCAGGGTTTTCATTGCGCTCCATGGACTTGTCCGGTTTGCCCAGGTTGGCGTCGCCGTTGTATCCGATGGTCCCGTCGTACATGGCCTGGTCCACCACGGTTCCGTCGGCGGAAACCAGCTTGTAGGTGACCTGTACTCCGTTCGGCAGGACCATGGTGTTGTTGCCTACGATGTCGGGCTGGACCGCCAGGAAGGAATCATCCACGGATTTTTCGGCGACCAGGAAATAGCCGAAGGGCTCGATAAGCAGGTTGTTGACCGTGTGGGGCGCCGCCTCGAACCAGAAGTCGGCCCCGATGGTGCCTGCGTTCGTCATCTTGAATCCGCTCAGATTGTAGGGGGCGCGGGTCATGTTGCGCAGTTCGAACCACTCGTCGTAGGTATTGGCGTTCGAGCCCATCCACATCAGCTCGTTTATGACGATGTCGCCTGGGTCCGGTCGTCCCCAGACCGTCAACAGGGCAGCGCCGGCCGGGTCGTAACCGTTGTCGGATCCATCCAGGTCGCCGTATTCGAATGTGTAGCCGCCGTCCGCCGAGAACCTGGCCGCCATGTTGAAATAGCCGCCCAGTTCAACCGTCAGATCGCCCTGATATTCGATGGTTGACCCGACCGTTGAAATGTCGCTCATGTCCACCCAGGTCCAGTCGGGGTTTTCCCATGGCAGTGAGTCCTTGGGGCCGAATCCCACCTGGGCGATGATCCCTGCCGGATCGGCGGGACCCGAGGCAACCTCAACCCCAGCGGTGACGCCGGCCAGGGTATCGCCCTCCGACATTGTATAGATCGCCGGTTGGTGAAAAACTGCCGTAAGGCCCGAATCGAACGCCTTTCCGGTATAGCGGAAGGCGTCCGCGAGCGTGAATTCGATCCACCCATCCGAAAGGGTGATGGATACGTCGCCCACCTCGTGCGGCGGGGCGACCAGAGTGACGGTGTCGGCGCTTTCAATGGTGAAAGGCACGACCTCTCCACCGAAAACGACCGACACGAGCAGATCAAAGCCGCCGCCGGTAAGCGTCACGGTTGTTCCACCCGAGGACGGCCCTTCTTCCGGCGAAACCCCGGTGATCCCGAAAGAGCACTCCGGGTCGTCGGCGTCCGTGGCCCCGTCGCAATCGTTGTCCACCTGATCCAGACACGAGTTCGAACCCAGCGGCCCCTCCTTGGCCGTGTCGAGCATCTGGTGGACGCACATGTCCTGGGCGGCGTCGCACGAATCGGCAGTGCAGACGCTGGCGTCATCGCAGTCCGGGGGTGGGCCGCTCACGCATCCAGATGCCGGGTCGCAGGTTTCGGCCCCGTCGCAGAACACGCCGTTGTCGCATTCAACCGGGGTACCGGACATGCATGCGCCGTTCGCGCACTTGTCGCCCTGGGTGCATGCGTCCATGTCATCGCAGTCGAGCGTGTTGGGCGTGTGGATGCAGCCCAGTTTGGAGTCGCAGGAGTCGGTGGTGCAGACCTCGCCGTCGTCGCAGTCCAGCATCTCGAAAGGCCCGCAAATGCCCTCCTGACATGTGCTGACCACGGTGCATACGTCGCCGTCCTCGCAGTTTTCGCCTTCCTTGACAGGCGTCATTTCGCAGGCGCCGGTCGCTGGGACGCACTGATTCTCCTGGCAGAACGAGTCCCCGGAATCGTCACACTCGACGACTGTTTCCGGGTCCAGGACGCATTTGTACGGGAAGTGCTTCAGGTCGCAGACCAGCGTGCCGTTGCAGAGGTCGCCGTCTTCGAATTGCGCGCAGTCGTCGTCGATCATGCATTCACAGACCTGAGTGGCCCCGGATTCGCAAAGGCCGGCGGCGCACTGGTCGCCTTGGGTGCATGGGTCGCCGTCGTCGCACTCCGTGCCGTCGTCCTTGGGTTTTCTGTCGCAGGTCCCTCCGCCTGTCTCGAAGTCGCAGAAAAACATCTCGCACTGGTCGAGGTCATTGAATTTGTCCTTGCAGTCATTGTCCGACCTGCACTCACATTCCTTGCCCGCCGTGCACTTACCCTGAGCGCATTGGTCGCCCTGGGTGCAGGAATCGCCGTCGTCGCAAACAGTGCCGTCCGCAACCGCTTTTTTCGCGCAGGTGCCGCCCCCGGCGTCCATATCGCAGAAAAATGTTTCGCACTGTCCGAGGTCATTGAACTTGTCCTTGCAATCGTCGTCGGAAGCACACTCCGGTGGAGGCCCCCCATCATCTTCAACGCCCAGGTCCGATGCATCCGGTTGGATGTTCAGGTCGGTCTGCCCGTTATCGCCGCTGCCTCCGCCGCATCCCAGTGCCCAGGCCGTCCAGGTGACGATCGCCGCTTTCGACCACGATTTCAGTGACATGAATGCCTCCAGATCAATACCTTTTGCAGGAAATTTTTAACTTGTTTGAACGGAAAAGTCAACGAACCTGCGGGGTTGCGTAGCCATGTCGCCGCTGGATTCCCGCATGTGTTCCGGGGGTTGGACGTTACCGACGATATAATAGGAGGGTCAGGAAATAATCGCTGATGAGAATCAGCACCGACGATGTCACGACCGTCTGGGTGGTGGCCCTGCCGACGCCCCTGGCGCCGCCCTTGGCGTTGAGTCCCTTGTAACAACCGACCAGAGCCAGGATCAGCCCGAAAACACAGGCCTTTATGAGTCCGGAGATTACGTCCCACCTGTCGGCGTACTGGGCAATCTTGTCCATGAACATGCCGCCGTCGACATTCAGGATGCTGACCGAGACGTGATAGGCCCCACCGATGCCGATTACGTCGCAGAAGGCCGTCAAAATGGGAAGCATCACGACTGCGGCCGCTATTCTGGGCGTGACCAGGTACTGCACCGGATTGACCGCCATGGTGTACAGGGCGTCCACCTGCTCCGTCACGCGCATGGTTCCCAGTTCCGTTGCTATGGCCGATCCCACCCTCGCGGTTACCATGAGGGCGGTCAGCACGGGCGCGAGTTCGCGCATGAGGGCCAGAGAGACGGTCGAGCCCACCAGGGTTTCGGCGTTGAACAGCCTGAATGTCTGTACGGTCTGGACCGCGAACACCATGCCCGTGAACAGACCGGTCAGGACCACGATGAACAGGGAGCCCGCTCCCACGAATTCCATCTGCTGCAGGAACAGGCCCACACGGAAGGGGCGTCTGAAAAGCCAATACACGGCTTCACCCAGCAGGATCAACGCGGATCCGAAACCTTCCACCGCGCCTGTAACAAGACCAGCCGCGTTTTTCAGCGCCCTTGCTGTCATCGATAAATCCCGGGCCTGCCGCTAAGAGGGCGCCGTGATGATAGGCAAAGCGGATGATTGAATCAAACGCTGTCGTCAAGGAACAACCTACGCTTTCTCTTTCAGATCGAACTTTCGGCCCGGGATTGACGATCTGCCGACAGGCCGTTTCACACCGGCTTTGCGTCGCGGGTATTGACTCCGGACGAACTTGCCTGTATGGTTCCGCCGGTTTTTTCGAGAGATCGGACATGGCCAAGTGTGTATTGACCGGCAAGCGGGCCAAGAGAGCCAACAACGTCTCCCACGCCCATAACAAGACGCCCAAGTGGCAGCGCCCCAATATCCAGAAGAAGCGAATCTGGGTCGAGGAGCTGGACCGATACGTCCGGCTTTCGCTTTCCACGCGAGCGATTCGCACCATCTCGAAGGTGGGGCTTATCACGTACGCTCGCAAGAAGGGCCTGGACATATCGAAGCTTGCGGAATAGCGGGTCCTGGGGCGCGGCAATCGCAACGATTTCGCTGGTCACAGGACCGTACACGGCATATTTCCGGGAAAAGGTTACAATCATCAGTTGACTGAATCTTCAGGCCTGCTTTGGGCCGATTTTCGGTTTGATTGCTCCCCAAGGGAGGACAGTGATGCGCGGCGGACCGATGGGCGATGTTTTACGTGTCGGCGGACTGGTGGTCGTCATGACGGCCATTGGGTGCATACCTTCCCGCGGCAACAAGGTCGGGGCGTTCTGTTCGGGTGACCAGGACTGCGAAAACGGGGTCTGTTACAACAATATATGCCTCGATCCGGATGGTGACGAAGACCAGGACGGCCTGAAGAATGGGGTTGAAATGGCCCTGGGCACTGATCCGATGTCCGCCGATTCCGATGGGGACGGGCGGGCCGACAATCTGGAGGTCGTGGACGTCAACCAGCCGGTGGACGGTGATGGGGACGGGATCATTGACGCAGTGGAGTCGAGCCTGCCTTCCGCGGACCAGGACGGCGACTGTCTGCCGGACGAATTCGACCCGGACAACCTGGTTTACACGACCGACATGTCGCTTCTGGCCTCGGTTTTCTGCCTCAACCAGGGTATATGCGCCGAACAGGTTGACCGGATTGGCGCCCTGTGCACCGCTGGGATTGTGTCGTGCGACTACTCGGACGTGGTGGGTTTCGAGGAACAGGAAACCACGTGCGACGGCAAGGACAACGACTGTGATGGGGACACCGACGAGGACATCACCTCCACCGAAAAGGGAATCTGTTTTGACCTTGGGGTCTGCGGGGCGGCAGGTGCCGTGATTCCGCGCCAGTGCGTGGGTGGCAAATGGGTCTGCCAATACAGTGGGGTGAAGGACTGGGAGGCTCAGGAAACCAGGCTGGACGGCCTGGACAACGACTGCGACGGCGAGACGGACGAAGGCCTGGCCGGTCTGCCGTGCGAATCCACCAATGCGAACGGGACCTGCAAGGGAAAGACGAAGTACGAGTCGGGCGGTGTCGTGTGCACGGCCCCCGAACCGGCGCCGGAGGTCTGCGACGACATAGACAATGATTGCAATGGGGTCACGGACGAGGACCTGTCGTCGACCACCCAGGGCGAGTGCTCGGACAAGGGCGTCTGCGGTGATGCTGGTGTCGTCATCACGCGTCACTGCGAAAGCGGGACATGGGTCTGTGAGTACCAGGACGTGCCGGGCTACGAGGTGATAGAGGCGTCCTGTGACGGCTTGGACAACAACTGCGACGGGGCCACTGACGAGATGCTGGTCGGGGCGCCCTGTGACTTGACCAACGAGTACGGGACCTGCCCGGGTGCGACAAAGTGCGATGGTCTGGGAGGAACGATGTGCGTGGGCGATGCAGCAGCACCCGAGACGTGCGACCTGTTGGACAACGACTGCGACGGGGCCACCGACGAAGACCTGGAAGGCCTTCAGTGCGTCAACACCAACCAGTGGGGATCCTGCCCGGGCCTGTCCACGTGCGACGGTGTGGAGCTGAAGTGCGTGGGAGAGACCGCCTCCAGGGAAATCTGCGATGGCCAGGACAACGATTGCGATGGCGGCACCGACGAGGATGAAATATGCCTAAAGACAGCCCGGGTGGCCGGCCTGGTAAAGGACGGGTTGACCCAGGACGCGATCGTCGGCGCTGTCGTAACGGTTCTGGCCGACACGGGAGGATCAAAGTCCGCTGTTTCTCCCGCCGCCGAGGAACTGACGGACGGGACGGGCGCTTTCAAGGCATACCTGAAGCCTGGCGGTTATACAATCAATGTTGACGCAGATGGATTCAGGCCGGTTTCGACCCAGGCGTTCCTGTTGGAGGACGCGGACGTCATGCCCCTGGTCGTGGTCATGGTGCCTCAGACGGACCCCACTGAATTCATCAATGTCTGCGGTCGCACGAGGGTCGGCGCGGCCTCTACGGGAGGCGCCCCGATTCCAGGAGCGTCCGTCACCCTGTACGGAGATGCCATTGGAAACGCACTGGCCTCGGACACATCCGGCCCAGGTGGGTTCTACTGCATTCCGGGGGTGGCCAGCTCTGGCGCCGGCGGCACGCCTTTTACGTCGGTTGCCCTGGAAGCCAAGACATCCGGTTTTCTGCCCGGCAAGGCGGAAGACGTCCCCATTGTGCCGGACACGATCCTGATTGTGAATCTTGCGGTGCAGCCCATGCCGGCCGACGCCGAAACCCTGCTGGACGAGGACTTCGAGGCGGGTTCCGGCGGCTGGACGGTCGAGTCGTCCCAGACCGATGTGGGCTGGAACCTGACCATGAATGGGGACCACCCGAATACCGCGGTTGGAAAGTGCGTCTGGTCGCCCGCCGCCAACGAAGACTGCGCGCCCGTGCCGGACGACCCCACCGACGAGTGCGCCATGTGCGCGCAACCGACGGATCCGGCATGCATCCCCCAGACAGGTTCGTTGCCCAACGCGTATTCCGGCGACGGCGCTTTCTGGTTCGGCAACCCCGACGGCGGAAACTACCTGCCCACGGATGGGGACTGCGTCCCCCTGAACGGAGGAACGGGGGGGCCCGTTTCAGGTAGCCTGGTGTCGCCCCCGGTATCCGTCAAGGGCTTCACCGGGATCTTTCTGTCCTTCTACAGCGCATTCGAGATCGAATCCCAGGACCCCCAGGCTCCACCCGGCGGCTTCGACTGGATGCTGATAGAGATTACCGTTGACGGAGGGAGCCATTGGGACCAGGTGGGCTATCTGAACCCGGATGTGGATGCCAATGGGGCTGCCTACCAACCTTATTCCTCCGCTGGGTTCAATGCCGCGCCTGTATGGGTCAACCAATCCTATGACCTCAAGCTGTGGGTGGGGGCTGAATCGATCCAGGTGCGCTTCAGATTCGACTCCAAGGACGAAAACTACAACGCCTTCCGGGGTTGGATGATCGATAAGGTCGAGATCGTCGGATTCGGCAAGAGCTGAGAGCGCCTTGGCTGACAGCGGACTCAGGATCGGCGCCGTCGTCCCAGGGAATCCGTTCGTCCTTGCGCCGATGGACGGATACACGGACCTGCCGTTCAGGCGCATCTGCCGGGACAGGGGCGCGGGTCTGTGCTTCACTGAAATGATTCCGGTCATGGCCCTCATACACGGCGCCAAAAGCGCGGCGAGGCACCTGCGCCTGGAAAAGGGCGAGGGCCCGGTAGGCGCGCAGATTGCGGGACACGACCCTGTCCTGATGGCGAGGGCGGCGAGGATGCTCCAGGAAAGCGGCGCGGATTTCGTCGACGTTAACGCCGGGTGTCCATCCAGGCGTGTCACGAACGGCGGCGCAGGCGCGGCATTGTTGTCGGACCTTGCGCTTCTGGCGGATATCTTGCGGGCGGTCAGGGCATCGATATCGATAGGGCTGACTCTCAAGGTGCGTTCAGGACCCACGACCGACAGGATCGTGCTGGACGACGTGGCCCGGATCGCGAGTGATACAGGCGTGGACGCGGTCACCATCCACCCCAGGACCAGGGCGCAGCGTTTCGGCGGCAGGGCCGACTGGGAACTGATCGCTCGCTTCAAGGAACGCTGCCGTCTGACCGTGATCGGCAATGGGGACGTGACCAGCGCGGATGACGGCATGCGCATGATGCGCCGAACCGGATGCGACGGAGTCATGGTGGGAAGGGGGGCCGTGGGCAACCCGTGGATATTTGGTGAACTGGCCGCCGCCTACGAGGGAAAGGCGGCGCCGAAAAGACCCAACCGGGCGGAACTGTACCGAACGATCATGGAACATTTCGACCTTGTCGTGGATTATCTGGATGGAGATGAACGGACTGCCGCCAGGGTATTCCGCAAACACTTGTCGAGATACGTCCGGGGGATGCCGGGAGCGGTGCAGGTCAGGCGGTGCATGTGCCGGGTGCTGTCCCGTGAATCGCTGGTGAGGGTAATATCCCAGGTGTTCGTGGAGGAGGGCGTTTGAGCCTTTTGCCGGATCCGATAGGGGTGTATGCCATCCTGGACGCGGGATTGGTCGGGGCCGAGGGTCTGCCTGGCGCAGCCGAGGCAATGGCCTGCGCCGGAATACGCGTGTTTCAGGTCAGGGGCAAATCCCTTTGCGCCGGTTCCCTGGAGGCCCTGGTCCTGTCCGTGCGTTCGGTCCTCCCCGGGGACGCCTTGCTGATCGTGAACGACCGGGCCGACGTGGCTCTGGAAACCGGGGCGGACGGGGTCCACGTGGGGGACGATGACCTCCCCGTCGAGGAAGTGCGCCGCGTCCTGCCCGCGTCCGCTGTCGTGGGCCGTTCTACCCACTCCATAGACGAGATTCGACGTCTTTCGGCGCTGGAGTGCGACTACGTGGGATTCGGCCCCGTGTTTGAATCGACGACCAAGCAGACCGGGTATCATCCACACGGACTTGAAGGCCTGCGACGGGCATGCCTCGCGTCCAGCAGGCCGGTCGTGGCAATCGGTGGGATCGGGGTGGACGTGATAGGCGCCGTGAGGGAGGCTGGGGCCTCGGGCGTGGCGATGATTTCGGGCCTGCTTGCGTCCAAGGACGTCGGCGGGATTGCTTCAAGGGCCGTCGGGGAGTTTTTTGGGCGATGAATGAGCGGCCCATCACCGTGAAAGAGGTGTTGACCCTTTCCACCCGTTATCTTGCAGAGCGCGGTTCACCCAGCGCCCGACTCGATACTGAGATACTTACCGCCATGGCCATGGGGGTGCGCAGGCTGGACCTGTACCTCGCGCCTCAGCGGCCCTTGTCCTCGACCGAGCGCGAATCATTGAGGGGTCTGATCAGGCGCAGGGGCCTGGGGGAGCCCGTGGCGTACATCACTGGGCGCAGGGAGTTCCACGGGCTGGACTTTCTGGTGACTCCGGCCGTCCTCATACCTCGACCAGAGACCGAGGTGCTGGTTGATGCCGTGGTGGAGTGGTTGGCCGGACGCGGAAACGGGGATGCGCTGATAGCCGATGTCGGCACGGGCAGCGGCGCCATCTGCTGCTCCGTTGCCCGCCGGGATTCATCTGTGCGGGTCATTGGAACGGACACCTCCGAGGACGCCCTTTGCGTGGCCGCCCGGAACGTGGAGCGGCTTGGGGTGGGTGATAGGGTCGGGTTGGTCAGGTGCGACCTGCTGGCCGGAATCGGAGCTGAAAACAGGCTTGACTGTATTGTGTCCAACCCCCCGTACATCGGGGAAAACGAGGCTGGAATGCTGGACCGCGGCGTTCGCGAATACGAGCCGCCCGAGGCCCTGTTCGCCGGAAAGGACGGCATGTCCGTGACCAGGAGGCTGGTCGGGCAGGCGTCCTGGCTTTTGAAAAGGGATGGAATGCTTTTTATCGAGGTCGGGACGCCCGGCCAGCGGGACAAGGTAGGCGCCCTGCTTGGGGCGCATGACGCCTTTGACGAAGCTCGGCCCTTGCTGGACGTCGCTGGGGTCGTGCGGGGCTTTGTCGCGGGGAGACGATGAATGATGACTGATGAAGGTGAAGCAGGGTTCAGGTGCGGCGCGGTGGCGATGGCCGGTCGTCCCAACGTGGGAAAGTCCACGTTGCTCAACCGACTGCTGGGCAGCAAGATCGCAATCGTGACACCCAAGCCCCAGACCACGCGGGATCGTATTCTGGGAATCCTGACCATGCGCGACCGACAGGTCCTGTTCCAGGACGCCCCGGGGATCCATCGTTCCGGCAAGGCGCTGAACCGCAGGATGGTGTCCGAGGCGTTGGCTGTCATGGAGGACTGCGACGTGGTCATGGTGGTCACGGACGCCCGCGACCCGGTGGACGACCTCAGGAGGGACGAGCAGGTGCTGCAGCGCGTGGCCGCCGGTCGTCTGCCCGCGGTGCTGGCCCTGAACAAGGTGGACCTGATTGCCAAACCGGCCCTGCTGCCCCTGATAGACGCCTACAGCAGACGCCTGCCGTTCAAGGCGATAGTGCCTGTGTGCGCCCTCAATGGGGACGGCCTGGACTCGTTGCTGGCTGAGGTCACCGCCCTGCTGCCCGAGGGCCCGGCGATGTTCCCCGCGGACCAGTTGAGCGACAGGCCTTTGAGGTTCCTGGCTTCGGAATTCGTCCGCGAGAAGGTCATGCTGTTTACCAAACAGGAGGTCCCCTATTCAACGGCGGTCGGCATCGATCTGTTCGAGGAACCGGACCCTCCGGCGGTCGTCAGGATTGCAGCGACAATCAACGTGGAGAGGTCGTCACAGAAGGCCATCATCATAGGCAAGAGGGGCGCCATGCTGCGGCGCATCGGGACGGCGGCCAGGGAGGAAATGGAGGCCCTGCTGGGAAGGAAGGTCTATCTGGAACTGTTCGTGCGGGTCGAACGGGACTGGTCCACCTCCGACAAGGGTCTGCGCAAGGTCGGTTACTAGCCCAAAACCGCCGCCCGCATCGCGATTCGACCATGGACTTGAGACTGTTGCTCGTCCTGTTCTGTTAATATGTTTTCCCCTTTGGTGAACGAGAGGGTCGTTCATGACCGGGTCACGCCTGGGGCCGTTTACGAGGGCGCACGTCTTTTACGTAGGATTCGTGGGCCTTGCCAGCATTGCGTTCGTCGGCGTTTCGATCCGGCTTGATCCATCGGGATACCTGGACGCCATCAACCTGCACCCATGGGCGTTTCTGACCCTGCTTTTCCTGGCTTTCGTATCCAGACTGCTGTCGTTCAGGATGGCGGGGATGGTGACGTTTTCGCTGGATACCGGCGTGTATGTCGCCGGGCTTTTGACGCTTGGGACCGGCGCGGGCACCATCATCGTTTTCCTGGCCATGCTGATGCGCGGTCTGGTGGAACTGGTGTACCGGGAAGTCGGTGGCCGGGAGGCGTGGCCGCCC
>JAADHL010000012.1:1637-4845 GCA_013151875.1 Deltaproteobacteria bacterium | reverse complement strand
CGTCGGGGAAGTCCGTCAGCCCGTCCTGGTCGTCGTCGATCCCATTGCTGCATGCGACTGAAGCGACGAAGAAGGCGATCTCTTGGTCCGAGTCCGTCCAGGGGTTGGCCCTGACCCGGGCCTTGTGCGTGCCCGCTGCCAGTTGAGTTGCGTCGAATAGGCCCTGCCATGTGCTTTCGGCCACCTGCTCCATGGGCGCCCAATTACCCCCATCGATCCTGAATACCACCGATTCGGGCTGGGACTTGGAAAAGACCAGGGCGCGAACCGGGGCCTGTGTCCAGCCGTTCGGAACCGGGTACGTGTAGGGATTGCCGCCGCCGAGCTGCGCATCTGTGGGGGCCGTGATCAGCAGATAGGGCCAGTCGTCCACATCGAACGTGCGGACCTCCACGGCGTTGTGGTCCACGGCCGCCAGGGTGAAGTTCAGGTCCCCGCTCTTGCCCAGTGATCGTGTGTTGCGAAAGAGGGTCCCGTTGTGGAACTCGCTTAAATAATCATGGGTATGGCCCCAGAAATAGGCGGACACCTGGTTGGACTTCATCAGGGACTCGAACTTCACGCCGCCTTCCCCCACCTTGTTGGAGCCGCCCCAGTGGATTCCATGGTGCCCGAACGCGAAGTGCAGGTCCGCGTCGGCATTCTGCTGGAACGACGCCTCAATGAATTGCATCTCCGCATCGTCCAGGGCGGCGTTGTCCGCCCACCAGCTTCCGCCGTTCATGGTGGATGTCGCGACCGCCAGGAAATGATACTTCCCGTACCAGTCGTCGAACGTCACCGAGTGCTGGGTGTTCCCGTCCAGGCTGCCCTGAATGGACCATTCGAGGAAATGCGTCAGGCCCTTGTCGAAATAGGCGTCGTGGTTGCCGGGCATGTCGATGTAGTTCAAGGGGGTCATGCCGTTTTCGTCCAGGATGGCCCTGTAGGCGCTCCATTCCTGGTCGTATTGGGCCGAGGGGATCAGGCCGCCGTTCGTTGCATCCACCAGGTCGCCGCAGTTGAAAACGAATTGGGGTTTGATGACCTGGTAGGCCTCGCCCGTGGCCCACTTCAAATCATTGGTGCAGCTCTTGCCGCATCCGATGTGCGAGTCGGTGATCACCATGAACCAGAACATGCGATCCGATTCGTCCGAATACCAGGCCGATTGGGGGGAGGCGGCAGCCTGCGTCGCGACAAGCAGGCAAGTGAACATCAAAGTGAACAGACCCTTTTTCATGGCATCGATCCCGCTCGAGCGTTTCCGGATGTTACCAGTTGAAGCTGCCTATGGAAACGTCCGGCGGGTTGATTCAGGTGCGTCCACGTGGTAAACACTCCCCGGGTTTTTTTATCTCTTTGGGTTCAGGAGGAAGAAAATGAGACTTGGAACCTTTCTGATGTCCGTGGCCGCGGCTGGGCTGCTTCTGGCGGCGCCGGGATGCGGAAACGACGCAAAAAAGGAACTGGCCGACGTAAAGGCCAGCCTGGGTAAGTGCGAGGGGTCCCTGCAGGCCGCGAAGCCCGCGCTGGACGAGGCCAAGAAGGAGATCGCGGACCTCAAGGCCAAGCTCGAGGCCCTGAGCAAGGAGAAGGAAGAACTGGCCATCAAGGTCGCCGAGCTCCAGGCCACCGACGCGGCCGAGGACGCAGCCGCTGCCAAAAAGGCCGTCAAGAAGCCCGCGAAGAAGAAGGCCAAGCCGAAGGTCCAGAGGACCTCGACGGGCAAGACCGTTCCGAAGGTGGAAAAGAAGTACAAGGGTAGGTTCAGAAAGAAATAGGTCGTTCAACCAATTGAATATTCAGGAGAGATCAGGATGAAGAAAACATATATTTTCCTTACGGCGTTGCTTGTGGCTGCCTTGGCGGCAGGTTGCGGTTCGGACATCCTCGGTACCGATGGGGGCACCGATGTGGTCAAGGACGTTGCGGCAGCGGAAACAACACCGGCCTGCAAGTCCACCGCGACGACCGTTCAGGAGTCCTGCTACGAGTACAAAGATACCCTGTGCGAGCGTCATATCAGCGCCGATTGCAAGACGTTCGGTAGCGCCAACGAGTGCGATACCTGGTTCATCGGCGAGTACGGCGACTGTGCCGATGCGCCTACCGATGCGCTGACGGCGGCTTCAATCGAATTTCTGACCGCTTGCGTATGCGGACTGCCCGAGGCCGATTGCACGGCATTGAAGGATTCCGGGGCCGAGGCTACCGTACCTGCCTGCGCGAAATTCTAGCCAACACTGTTCGACAACTGACCAGGGCGGTCACCGGATTTCCCCCTGTTATTTTCATGATAATCTCTCGCTAAACCACGCGTTATCTGGTGGTGGATTCTATCGGAGGATGCCATGAGAGACGAACTGCCCCCGCAGTTGACGACACCGGGGTTCAGGCCGCGCAGAGCCCGGAACTGGATGCTGCTGGGACTGCTGTACTCCTTTTTCTACATGTCCAGGTACAACTTTTCCGCGGTGACGGACAGCCTGGCCCAGGTCTTTGGCTGGTCCAACACGGACCTGGGCGTGTTCGCCAGCGTAATGCCCCTGGTCTACGGCATCTCCGTCGTGGTCAACGGCCCCATAGCCGACAGGATCGGCGGCAAGAAGGCATTCCTGTTCGGGGCCGCCGGCGTGGTTGTGATGAATTTCCTGTTCGGCCTTTCGCACCTGTTGATGATCCACCCGGCCCAGTACAGTGGTGGTGAGCTGGTCGGACCCGCCACGTTCACGCACGGCATGGACAAGGGCTCGATCATCACGATGCTGGCGATCGTGTGGGGGCTTAACGGGTACTTCCAGTCCTTCGGCGCCCTTTCCATAGTCAAGGTCAACGCACAGTGGTTCCACATCAGGGAACGAGGCACTTTCGCCGCGATCTTCGGGGTCCTGATCAGGATGGGACTGATATTCGCTTTTTCAGGGACTCCTTTGATTCTCAAGTACTTTCCCTGGTACTGGGCCTTCTGGGGACCGTCGATCTTCGTTGCCCTGCTTTTCGTCCTGAACTTCCTGTTCGTGAAAAATACCCCTGATGACGCTGGGTTCGATCCCATGGATACTGGGGATAAAACGGCGGATGAAAGAACCCAGGTCGCCAGCCTTGGATTCGTACTGCGCAAGGTGTTCGCCAGCAGGACCATGTGGACCATCGCCGTTGCGTCCATGATGATCGGGTTCGTGCGCCGCAGCGTGGTCGACGACTGGTTTCCCCTGTATTTCGCCCA
>JAADHL010000012.1:0-1535 GCA_013151875.1 Deltaproteobacteria bacterium | reverse complement strand
TACGGTGGAAGGCGGGGGCCTGTCGTGGTGATAGGTTTCATTGGCATGGCCGTTACGCTGGTTCTTTTCTACCTTGCGGACGCAATCCGGCTGGGACCCTGGGCCGCGGTGATCCTGCTTTCCATCCTGTCCCTGTTCGTGAATGGGGCGCACGGCATGATCGGCGGGGCCGCGTCCATGGATTTCGGGGGGCGCAAGGCCGCCGCGACCGCAGCGGGCCTGTTCGACGGGGTTCAGTACCTGGCGGGCGCTTTCGTGGGCATGGCCGTGGGGTGGATCACCCAGGACTTCGGCTGGCAGGCATGGAAACTGTGGCCGGTACCGTTCGCCTTGATAGGGGCGGCTGTCATGGCCACCCTGTGGAACACGACCCCTCGCGGCCGGGGCGGCCATTGAACCGGGACGTCGGCGCTCATGGCAGCCTACGATAGTATTCGGCCTCTTTATCCGACAGTTTGTCTTCCTGGAACAGACGCAGGACCTTCTCGACATTCACCTGGCGCATGCGTCGGCCCTGCGCGCCCAGGGTGATGGACGAGGAGGATACGCCGTCGTACCAGGCCCAGGCCACGGTTCCGGCGGTCAGCGCCACCAGGGTGATGTACACGATCCCCGTTGCCCGTCCCGTCTTTCGGACAGTGGATATTACATCGTCTCTAACGCAGCGGTTGCACTGCAGGCAGCCGATGTCCGCCGGTCCGGCGACCCCGAGGTCGCACGATTGATACCGTCGCGGCGGCCCCAGACCGATAAGACCGGCAACGCGGTTGAACAGCAGAAAGAACGCGCCGACAGGGCAGAACACCCTGCACCAGAACCGAAAGAAAACAGCGGAGCCGACCAATGAGATACCGATGATGACCCATGGGACGACTGCTGCCTTGCCTGAAAAGACCGTTGCAAGTGGGTCCCATCCCACGGCTGAGGCCGGGGCCGCTGAGAACAGGGACACGACCAACAGCGCCAGCAGGACGAATTTGAGACCGCTTGCCCAGGCCCTGACGCTTGAAGGCGGCAGTGAGGCAAGGCCCATGCGGCGGGCCGCGCGTCCGATCACCTCCTGTATGGCTCCAAACGGGCATGCATGGGCGCAGTACAAGGGGCCATAAAGGACCGACAGCGCCACAAAGCCCACGGTCAGCAGAAAGAGGGGGGTGTTCGCCGCAAAAGACGGTGGCTCGCCATGCGCCAGGGACATGAGCCAGGTGGAGGAAAGCTGAATGTTGAAAATCAGCCCCCCGGTCACCATGGAAGCCACAAGGAACCCCAAGCGCCAGACGGCAGAGCCCCACAAGTGAATGACCACGGCGCCCGCCAGGGCAAACAGGACATACAGCACCTTCCAATCCAGCAGTCGCATGTACCAGGGGATCGGCGGCGACGTGCCCTCGGCCTCGAGCTTCAGCACGTCCGTGGCCACGGCCAGGCGAGTGTCGTCCAGGGCCCTCATGGCCGCGTTTTTCGTGATGGTGGCGCCAGTCATCGCGTCCACCGCCCGCGGGGTGTCGGCCCTCAGCGCCTTGCGCACATCCTGT
>JAADHL010000279.1 GCA_013151875.1 Deltaproteobacteria bacterium | reverse complement strand
CTGGTCAGGCACATGGCGGGCGAGTCCCTGGTCAGGGAAGTCAGCATGGCCAAGTATTGGGTAACCGACATGCAGTTCGAGGCGGCGGATCGCTGTATGCAACTCTTTGGCGGCTACGGTTACATGAAGGAATATCTGGTGTCGCGGTTCTGGGCGGACGCGCGCGCCCAGCGTATCTACGGCGGGACCAACGAAGTGATGAAGGAACTCATTGCGCGCCAACTCGGTCTGTGAGAAAAACGCGGGTTATCGGCTATCCAGTCATCGGTCTCCAACCCTTTTGCGGCTGAAGGCGGATGGCCTCCAAAGGGAGGGCGCATGGAATTCAGCGAGATCCTGTACGCCAAGAAGGAAGGTGTCGCCACTGTAACCATCAATCGGCCTGAAAAATACAATGCCTGTACCACAGTGACCCTTTTCGAGATCAACCAGGCCCTGACGGACGCCTGGGTGGACAATTCGGTCGGGGTGGTTGTGTTCACGGGCGCCGGCGAAAAGGCGTTTTGCACGGGCGGGGACCAGAGCATCCGCACGAAGGAGGGGTACGCTGGGACCGTGGCCGCGCTTCCGGTGGAGGAGGCCTGGCAGACCGTTACCCATCTGATCCGCACGATTCCCAAACCAGTGATAGCGCGGGTGAACGGCTATGCCATCGGCGGTGGGCATGTGTTTCAAGTGGTCTGTGACCTGTCAATCGCGGCCGAGCACGCGAAACTGGGGCAGGCGGGGCCCAAGGTGGGCAGCTTCGACCCTGGATACGGCACCGCGGAGCTCGCCCGGCTGGTGGGGATGAAGCGCGCCAAGGAAATATGGTACCTGTGTCGCTTGTACACCGCGCAGCAGGCCCTGGAAATGGGTCTGGTGAATGCCGTGGTTCCCATGGACCGGCTGGACGACGAGGTCGCGAAGTGGTGCGGCGAACTGCTGGAAAAGAGCCCCACCGCCCTGAAAATGCTGAAGTACGCCTTTCACGCGGATACCGACGGAACGGCCGGGATCACCAACCTGGGTGTGGGCGGTCTCAGCCTGTTCTACGGTACGGACGAGTCTGTCGAGGGCGTTAACGCGTTCAAGGAAAAGAGGAAGCCGGACTTTGGCCGGTTCCGTAGCTAGGTCCAGTATAAAAGAGCAAGGAGCAGCAGCCATGGATGCATTCAAGGACGTTGATTTCCTGGACCTGAACGAACTGCTGACCGATGAAGAGCGGATGGTGCGTGATTCCGTGCGCAGGTTCGTAAGTCAGAAGTTCCGGCCCCACATCGAGGAGTACTACCGAAAGGGCATTTTTCCGGCCGAGCTGATCCCCGAGATGGGCAGAATGGGCTTTTTCGGCGTGAACATGCAGGGCTACGGGTGCGCGGGCATGTCCAACCTGGCCTACGGGCTGGTGAGCCTGGAACTGGAGGCAGGTGACGCGGGCCTGCGCAGCGTGGTGTCGGTGCAGACCTCGCTTGCCATGTACGCCATCCTCGCCTTCGGCAGCGAAGAGCAAAAGAAACGCTGGCTTCCTGAACTGGCCGCGGGAACCAAGGTGGGGTGCTTCGGCCTGACAGAGCCCGACTTCGGCTCGAACCCAATGGGCATGCGCACCAAGGCGGCAAAGACGGACGCGGGCTACGTGCTGGACGGGGCCAAGATGTGGATCACCAACGGTACCATGGCGGACGTGGCAGTGGTCTGGGCCAAGCTGGATGGGCGCGTCAAGGGGTTCCTGGTGGAAAGGGGTACGCCCGGTTTCAAGCAGATTGCCATGCACCACAAGCTGTCCTTCAGGGCGTCCGATACGGCTGAATTGGCGTTTGATGGGTGCGAGATCCCGGCGAACGCGATCATGCCCGAGTCTGATGGGATCAAGTCGCCGCTGTCGTGCCTGACGCAGGCCCGATTCGGGGTTGCATGGGGCGCGCTGGGGTCCGCCATGGACTGCTACAACACGGCCCGCGACTATGCGATCGAGCGCAAGCAGTTCAAGGACAGGCCCATCGCGTCCCACCAGTTGGTCCAGGCCAAGCTGGCCCATATGCTGACCGGAATCACGACCGCGCAGTGCCTGACCCTCAGGGTGACTCAGCTCAAGGAGGAGGGCAGGGCCAGGCCGGAGCACATTTCGATGATGAAGATGTACGACACTGAAATGGCCCTGGATTGCGCACGAATCGCGCGCTCGATCCTGGGCGCCAACGGAATCACGGGCGAATACCCGATCATGCGACACATGTGCAACCTGGAGACAACGACAACCTATGAAGGGACCACGGATATCCACAAGCTGGTGCTGGGCAAGGACATAACGGGCGTCCAGGCGTTTTATTGATGCGTAAAACTCTTACCCGACAACGGGCGCAAGTGCGTCGGCGCGGGCGTGAGCCCACGAGACAACAGGTGGACAAGAAGACAACCGGCGCAAGTGCGCCGGCGCGGGCGTGAGCCCGCGTAAAAGAAAGAGGAAAAGCCCATGAGTGACGGTGCCAGAACCCCAGTGATCATCGACGCGGTCAGGACCGCCATCGGCCGAATTGGGGGAACGCTTGCGGCGGTCCGCGCCGACGACTTGGCCGGCCTGGTCATGGACGCGGTGGTGAGCCGTGCGGGAATCGACAAAGGGGACGTGGACGAGGTCTTTTTCGGGTGCGCGAACCAGTCGGGCGAGGATGGACGCAACGTGGCCCGCATGGGCCTGCTGCTCGGCGGATTCCCTTACGAGGTGCCGGGCAGCACGATCAACAAGCTGTGCGCTTCCAGCCTGGAAGCCGTCATCCAGGCGGCCCGCGCCGTTCAGGTCGGTGACGGCGACGTGTACATCGCTGGAGGGGTCGAAAACATGTCTCGTGGACCCCTGGTCATGGAAAAAGGGGCGTCCCCGTTCGCCCGCGGGAACCGGACGGCGTACGACACAGCCATTGGATGGCGGTTTCCCAACAAAAAGATGGAGGCCATTTTTCCCCTGGAAAACATGGGCGAGACCGCCGAAAACCTGGTCGAACTCAAGGGAATCAACCGCGAGGACCAGGACGCGTTTGCGCTCGCCAGCCAGAACAAGGCCGTGGCCGCGATCGAGAACGGTTGGTTCGAGGACGAAATTGTCCCCGTCACGATACCCCAGCGTAAGGGAGAGCCGATTATTTTCGACCGGGACGAGGGGCCACGGGCGGGTCTGACGATGGAGAAACTGGGGAGGCTGAGGCCGGCGTTTCGCAAGGGCGGCTCGGTAACCGC
>JAADHL010000178.1 GCA_013151875.1 Deltaproteobacteria bacterium | reverse complement strand
GGTCCTTTGATGTCATGGGCGGAAAGGGAAACCGTTATAAACGGGACATAGCGGCGTGGCTTGGTCTGGGACGCCTGTTGGACATCCTTGGGGGGCGTCTGAGGTCGATAGTAATCCAGGAGGAAGGCCCCGGTGGAAGCACCGGCAGATACTTCGACGCCCTTGGAATCAAGGTGTACCAGGGAACGAACAGGGACAACGGTCCAGGTGTGGCTCTTACCGGGTCGGAGGGTGTAGGATAGATTCATGGCCGATGATTATCTGAAAGGGATTCTGATCAACACGGGTGGTCTGGAGGATTTCCGCGTTTTCGGGCCGACCGCCGCTGAGGACACTTCCCTGCTGGCAAAGACACCGCTGATCGGTTTCCTGTCCTGGATCGCGTACACAAGGGGTACGGGCTCCCTGGCCGTTTCCGCCGGAGGCGCGGACAACTACGAACTCGTCGTCAAGGACGGAAGTCTGGTCACCCTCCAGCGAACCGGTCTGGCCTTTATCGACGAGGTCATGAATCACCTGGTCGCCAACGACGTCATCTCGGCCGATGCCGGCGCAAGGGCCCAGTCCGAGGCGGAGGCCAGCGGCCATTCCGTCCTCCAGACGCTTTTCGAGACGGGCGCATGTACGCCCAGGGCGCTTGTCGAGGGCATCCGGGTCACCAAGCAGGGGATGCTGGACGCCCTTATCGACCTGCCGGAGGCGGCTTACGAATGGCGCTCCGGTGCAAAGGCCGTCAAGGCAACCGACCCCGTCACGATAGACTTCAACCTGTTTCTGGTAAAACTGGCGCGGACCCGGACGAGGTCCGCATACTTCAGCGAAATCTCACCTTTTCTTTCGGACTACATGGGTCGCTATCCGATGAAATCGGACAGGCTGACGCCAGCCATCGCCGGCGTTGCCCTGACCGACAAGGAACGCCGGGTCCTGGAAGAGATCTCGGACGGCACGATCACGCTGAAGGAAGTGATGTCCCTGAGCCTCTTGAGCAGGAACATGACGGCCCGGCTCTATCTGATCAGCATGATGCTGGGATTCGTCGAATTCAGGATGACGCCCCTGCCCAGGGGCGGCATAGAGGCCCTGGAACTGGAACTGGAACGCACCCTGGAACGCGTGCACGGGGAGGACCATTTCACCCGTCTGGAGATCCACTGGACTTCCCACCCATCCAGGATCCAGGCCGCCTATGACAAGATGGTCAAGAGATACGGCCCGGGCAACAAGGTGCGCAGGCAATCCGAAAAGGCGGCCCAGTTGTGCGACCGCATTCTGGGGCTGATGAAGGACTCGCTGGACGCCCTTGGCGACCAAGAGGGCCGGCGCCGCTACAGGCGTGAAATCATGGATGAAACCAAGCTGAATTTCGGAACCGATTTCCTTTTCAAGCAGGCCCATCTGGCCAAGTTCAGGGGACAGATCGACAAGGCCAGGGAGATCATCGAATCGGCCATCGATATACACCCCAAGCAACAGTTCGTGAACTTCCGTCGCACCCTTGGTTGAGGACTACGGGTAGCATACGTCGGACACCGCCCCGGACGGGGTATGGCATTGATGCCCCGGTGGGCAATCCGCCACGGAAAGGCATCGCAACATGCACCTGTACTGACCTGAATCCCCCACCTTCTGGCAGGAGGTCGGAAACGGGCAGAAGCTCCCGGATCCGCACTGATCAATGCAGTATCCACCCCCGGTCGCGCCCACGAGGCACTGGCCCGACTCACAGTCGGATGGTGTCTTGCATGGGCTTCCCAGGGCGCGTGGTTCCAGTTTGGCGCAGGCATAGTGGGCCATGGCGCCCACCGGGTCTCCGAACAGACAGGTAAGGCCCGCCTCCGGGCGGCACGCCTCATCCCCAGGCGCGAGGCAGCCCGGAAGGCATAATCCCACTATCTTGAGGTTCTCAGAGATCCCCATACCCACGCAGAATGATTCGCCGGGACAACCCGCTATGGAACATTCCTTGGTGCAGTATCCAAACGAATTCTCGACCGACTGCTGACATATTCCACCGTCCACGCAGTCCGAGTCCAAAATGCAGCCGGCCTTTGAGAACGAGCACTTGCCGGTGTACACGACCTCGCACGTGCCGCTGTCGCACTCTGTGTCGTTCAGGCATTGCCCCCCGATTGGGACCCCCAGCGTGCCCGAAGCGCACACTAGGACCTTGTCTCCGATGGACACGGCGGATTTCATCTTGGCGCATGACCTGGGCAGGTCGTCCGGCACCACGCAGTCCGAGGGGACCTCGCAATCCTTCAGGCACGCTGGCGTGCCGTTGACCAGCACGCAGGACGTCCCTTCGTCGCAGGGGTGATCCGCGTCGCAGTACAGTTTCGCGCAGTATCCCCCGGCAAAGGTGGTCAGGCATGCGGCTTCACCCGCGCAGTCCTGGTGTCCGGAGCACCCCTCGGCCGTGCCGTGATCTTTTTTTACCTGATAACAGACATGAACCGGCTCCCCGTTTTTGTCCGGGATGCCCTTGCAACCATAGCCTTCTGAAATGCGGCAATCCGAGGGATCGTCGCAGGCCGCGGCACAGGCAAGTGCGTTCGGGGTAATGGAAAGACAGAGCGCCCCATCCGGGCATGGGCCGCCCTCGCCGTTGCAGTCGAGTATGCTGCAATAACCCTTGGGCCAGTCCAGGCAATCGCCGTCGATTCCGAACAGCTTGCAATCGATGTCCTGGTTGCACCCCCTGCCTATGACCCCGCCTGGAAACACGTCGGGTCCCACGATTTCGAAAGAATCGTCGTCCGTGTCCGCACTCGAATCGACCTCCAGCATCTCGGACGCATCGCCGGCATCATACGCATCGAAGATGTCGGGCAGCACGGACTCATGTGAGGCGATGTCCTGAACGGGCAGGCATGTGCCGGACTGAAAGACCGTCCCCGAAGGGCATTTTTCGTCGCCGCCACCGCATGCCGAGAAGCCCCATGTCAGGCACATGACGACAACCAGGACAAGGCCCCTGATCCCCACTTTTGGATCCCTTCCCAAGTCCGGTTCAACCTCATTCACCCGAGCGACTCCTTTGAAAAACAGCCTTCGGTTCCGGATAATAGTACATGATGTTGCGCGGCGCTTTGCAAATATAGGTGTCGGGCGGAAGGTGTCAAGTTTCCATAATTTCGGGGAACATTTGGACACGAAAAAGCCCGACCGAAGCCGGGCTTTTCCGGAAAACCGAAGTTTTCAACGACCTTGGAGCGGGATCAGGCAGCCGCCTTCCTC
>JAADHL010000203.1 GCA_013151875.1 Deltaproteobacteria bacterium | reverse complement strand
CGACCTCGATGAACTCAAGCGGCATGCAGAGTCGCCCGATGCAAAGCCGGATCTGAAAAAGGCATACATACGGTACAGGTTGGATGCCCTTGCGGCCGGAATCACGTCCGACGGCAAGGCAGGCAAGAGATTGACTGGAGGCAACCCCAGGGACCCGGCCGTGGTCGGCGCCTTCCTGACCGACTGGTCCAAAAAGCTCCAGGCCGACGGCTTCAAGGACATCGCCACGGCTGTTACCGAACTGGGCGTGGTCTGGGGTTCCGGCCCGACGCGGGACCTTGGTCCACTGTTCGTAAAGGCGGTCGGTGATTCCCCGGAGGCGCCTGCCATAAGGTTGATACTGGCCCAGAGGCTGTTGGACGTGATAGCCGAGGCCGCCGAAAGCCCTGAAAACGAACGCGGCAAGACCATCACAAAACTGATTCCGGGTTTTCCCAGCCCAATGACGCAGGACCTGAAGGCCACCGTTTTTCCGGCAGCTATGAGGTTGCTGGCTCTCCTGCTGAACAAAGGCGCGGGCGCTGAAACCGGTCTTGCGCCACACTACAAAAAACTGGCTGAAACGGCCTCGAAAACGCTGGAAAATCGGGCAATCCCCCTGTCGGTTCCCATCGGAGCCGGCATCAGGGCCGGAACTCCGATTGCCGGAGTCACTGGCGGTTACCAACCCCTTGGGGTTGTATCCATCATCAAGGACGTGATGCGGGTCGGCGCGCGGCCGACATTTGCATGGAAGGACGGCAAGGTCGTGGACCTGGCGCAGTCACCAGGATGGCCCGGAAACGTCCTTGCCGGCATCAAGGACCTGACCAAACCCGAAGGCGAAAAGGAACTGCTGGAAAAGACTAATGCAGCATTGAGCAGCCTTGAAAAACGGTTGGCCCCCATCGAGACCGCCGCATACTCCGACCGTTACCCGGAAAAGACGGCGGTCCTGAATGCGGATCGGGGCGAGAGGGGGCGCTCGATTCTGGTGGCAATCGACGATGCGGTGGATTCCAAGGCAATGGCCAGGATGCTGGCCCTGGTGACTCAATCGGGGTTCACGGACCTCAGGATCGTGCAACCCGGCCAACCTGGAGTCGTACTGCCCGTCTTCTTCAAACGCATTCCAAAGGTCCCGGAAGTCAAACCCCCGGCGGGACGCAGGCCCCTGTTGGTACTGACCGGCAACAGCGCCGAAATCTACCCACCCGCGAAGAAAGGGGGATGGAAGCTGTCCTCCAGGGGGTGGCCGGACGGGACTCGCGTGGTAAACGACCGCAAGCGGTTCTTTAAACTGGTGGTGCCATGGACCAAAGAGATGGGGTTTCAGAGCGCCGTCAAGGCATCCCTGACCCTGATGTGCGAAAAAGTCCGGTGCGGACCTGTTGTAAATGTGGTGGTGCGGACACGCGACACGCCGGCAATGGTAGTGGTGGACGCCTGTGCCGAGATTGAAGCGGTTGAGGGTCCGGCCTTCGAGGGACTTGCCACTTATTTCCCTGGCGCCGCCTGTTCCGAGGGGGGCTCGTGCCCAGCAAAGATTCCAGTGCTGTTCGCCTCGACCCGGGTCCCGAAGCCTGCCAAGGCGGAAGTAGAGGTTAAGGAGACAAGGCAGGCCGGATTCTGCGAAAAAGGAGCGGTGGCCCGGGTCATGAGGGGCCGTTCAGGCGCCTACAGGGCCTGCTACGAAATGCAGTTGCAACGCCATCCGGAGTTGTCCGGTCGCATCCAGATCCGTTTCACCATAGAGCCGAATGGGTCGGTTTCAGGAGTAAAGACCATCAGAAATGAGCTGAACGCCAAAGTGGCGTCCTGCATCGTAAAGCAGGTTTCCACCCTGAAATTCCCGAAGCCGGACGGTGGCGTGTGCGTGATACGGTGGCCTTTCAAATTCAAACCAGGAGGTTAACTGGCACATGCCCGCGATTTCCAATTTCGACATCATTGTGTTCGATATGGAAGATGCCCTGATCGATCACAGCAATTCCATGTGCGCCGCGGTCAGCCGTGCCATCGACACGTATCTTGTGAGCCTGCTGGGCATCCGCCCCGAGGGCGGCCCGGTAATCAACCCTCATGAAATCCTTGAATTCTCACGGGTTCAGGGGTTCGATAAGGGTGAGGACGTGATGGACGCCCTGCTGGCGGCAGCCTTGAACTGGCTCCCAGTGGACATGGCTGAAAGCGATTTTGATGACCTGGACGGCAGGGACCTGTTGCTGGCCGTCAGCAAGAGACCCGAAATGGCGATTTCACTGGGCGACGTTGCGGCCAAAAAAAACCTGGCCGAGTTCAACAAACTGCTGCGTTCGAGGGGCAGTGGAAAAAGGGGAATGGGTCGGCTCAGAGGTCTGAAAAACAGTTGGATGGCGCTATGCGAAGGCCATATCATGATGGACAACTTCTCGCAAAGGATCCTCAAGGAGGCTTTTTTGGGCGACAAGCTGTTCATGGCGGAACATGGCCAACAGCGCCAGTTCGTCACGGACATCGGCGCCATTGAAATGGAAAAGCCATGGATTTCTCCCCATGACCTCGCATACATCCGCAAACGCTGCCCTTTGGCCACGATAACCAGCCGAAGCCGGACCGAGGCCCAGTTCGTCCTGGATCGCCTCGATCTGCGCCGATATCTGGACGTAGTGGTCAGCCGGGGCTCCATGGGAATGGGCATGGAGGACCCCGAAGAGGCCAGATGGATTCGAAGCCTCGGGGTCGCCGAGACAACCGGCGCCGATTATCCGACGAGGGTCACCGAGGCCATTGGACGCATACGCAACCAAGAGGCCATGCAGTCAATCGTTCGTGTCGCGTACGTCGGAAACTGCGCGATCGACGACCGTGGAATCGCCAGACTGAAGGAACGAAACCGTCTGACCGCCATAGGCTGCGCCTTTGGACAGGATCACAAGGCCGCCGCTGCTCAGAAGGAAAAAGGCGCCGACATGGTCGTGCATGACCCACACCAGTTGTCCAGGGTGCTGACGGAAAGGCCCAGGCTCAGGTCCAGCTACCACAGGCGCCGCCGCTGACGCCGTCGCCCACCGGCAGGCTATCCGTCGTATGCCGTATCCTTGATATTGGTGACAATCATGGTTTCGGGAATGAAACCAAGCCTGACGGTACCAATGGGGCCGTTACGCTGCTTGGCCACGATCACTTCCATGATCCCCTTGTCCTCAGGGCTGGTCTGATCTTTTTCGTAGTACTCGGTACGGTACAGAAACAGCACCAGGTCGGCGTCCTGCTCGATGGCGCCGGACTCCCT
>JAADHL010000367.1 GCA_013151875.1 Deltaproteobacteria bacterium | reverse complement strand
GGACAGTGGGCTTCGCGACCTACAACGCGGGGCTTGCCCAGGGGTTCGTGGACTACGCGCCGCAGCGCCAGCCCCTGATCGGCCCTGCGCTCGCGAAACTCGATGCGGACGTGATCTGTCTGGACGAGGTGTGGAACCAGGACGCCGTCGACGCGGTGATCGCGGGCTCAAAGGCCGTGTTTCCATACAGCTATTACGAGATCACCGACTCGGGCGAGGCGGCAAAGGAACCGTCCTGCACTGAAGACGGCACCAAGGCCCTCAAGGATTGCGTTCTGGCGAAGTGCGGCAGCAAAGCGCCCTCCGAGTTGGGTGGCTGCGCTCTGGACAACTGCGCGGTGGAGTTTGGCCAGGTGCAACCCAAGGAATGCGTCAACTGCATAGCGGCCAACATCGGCCTGGCCGAGAAGGCGGCGACAGTGAACGAGGCAATCGACGCCATCATCGGCGCGTGTCTGGAATCGGCCGGGGGCGGATATGCCTACGAGGGCAGGAACGGGGTGATGATCCTTTCCCGCCACCCCCTGGTGTCAAAGGAATTCCTGCGCTTTGATTCATATCTGAATGTCCGGGTCGTGCTGCACGCGGTGGCGCAGGTTCCCCAGATCGGCAACGTGGACGTATTCTGCACCCACCTGACCGCCACCCTGGACAAGGTTCCCTATAACGGCGGATTTGAAACATGGGCCAAGGAACAGGCCCATCAGATCGATGTGATGCTGCCGTGGATCGAGGACAAAGAGGATCCAAAGACCCCCACAGTGCTCGCGGGGGATATGAACTGCGGCCCGGGCAAGGGCGCCATTCCGGCTGAACTGCCGGAAAACTTCGCTAAGTTCACTGCCGCTGGATACCTGGACCCCTACGCGACGGACCCTGAAACGCCCTGCACCTGGTGCGGCGACAACCCGCTGGTCGGTGGCGGGTCTTCGATGATCATCGATCACGTGATGTTCAGGCACCAGGCTGACTCCGCCCGATTCGTGTCCAGCCGGATCATGGACCAGCCCGTGACCCTGGAAGTGGACGGCCGGCAGATCGAGAGCAATTACTCGGACCACTACGGCGCGATGGTAAAAATGACAATGGATTAGGGTTTTCAGTTACGAGGCTAGGGGCGAGCATGAGCGGCAGACACGGTCCGTCCGCTCCACGCGAGCGCGGCGGCCCGGTGGGCTTTGCCCATCGGCGATAACGGCTGATATGCTAGGATACGCGCGTTTCGAAGCCACCGGAGGTTGGTGCATGCTGGGTATTTGTAGAACAGGCGGACGGTTGGCCCTGGCTTTGACGGCCATCGCCGGGCTCATGTGTGCTTCCAGCGACGCCCGCGCCGGCGGCGTTGCTGGTCTGTTCGGGCCGACAGGGATTCAATCGGGTTTTGCGGTGGACGAAGCCAAGGACTTCACCACCTTGTGGCGCGTTGACCTTTCGGGCGGAATCTACAATTCCAGACTGAAGTTCGGCGGTCAGGGCCTGGATACGTTCCAGTACGGGCTGGTGGCGCTCGCGGAGGTCTATCCGGTCGAGAGGTTCGGCATTCATTTTGGGCTGGGGGCTTTGATTGCCGGAAATCTGACGGACGGCAACGTCACACACAAAATGGACCCGGGAATCATCGGCGCATTCGGCCTGACAGTCGCGGCCCTGCGCGAGACCAAGGACAATCCATTCATTCTCCTGGGCGGGGACTTCATGGTGGAATGGGTCAGAACGAAGGCGGACACGCCCGGCGCGGGCAAGGTCGGCTATACGGCCCTGGATGGGAGGCTGTCCCTGATAATCGGCAAGACCCTGCCGCAGAACATCGTGCTGTACGTCAAGGCCCAGGGGCTGTTGGGGCGTGTCTACTGGGAGATGGGTGGAAAGTCCGTTGACGGAGACGATGATTATCACTACTCGGCGGGCTTCGGCCTGTGGGCCAACCTGCCGTATGGAATGAAGTTTTTTCTGGAAGCCATGCCGGCCGGCGAACGAACGGTGTCCATAGGCTATGGGGCCTCGTTCTGAACAGCGGCAGGCCCCCGTCATCCGGCATTCGCGAGGTCTGCACATGAAGCGCTTTCCAGTCGTGATTTTTTCCCTCGCGGTCCTTGGCGCCTGCGGCCTCGGACCCCGGGGAATCGCCCCCACGCCTTCGGGCAACGGCCCGATGGTCCAGTGGGACCTTACCGTGAAACCCTTGCCCGAGATACCCTTTCCCAACAACGCCGCCACCAGGGCCGACCCCGGATCGCGGACGGGCCTGCGCCTGAACCTCAGCATCCAGTCCGGAACCGAACTGGAGTCCGAGATACGAGAAAAGGCCGACGGGCTGGATGGGTTCGGCACTTTCGCCCCAATAACCGTATCTTTCGACAAGCCTCTGGACCTGAAAAATCTGCACGACCGGCAGTCCCGGGACAGGTCGTTCGACGACGACGCGGTCTTTGTGTTCGACGTTACGCCCGGCAGCCCTCACTTTGGCGAGCCTGTGATGCTGGACATGGGACGGGGCTTCTTTCCCCTGCTTTTACGTAATCCCGGCGCCTATTTCCCGGATGACGCGCATGCGGGCGGGTCCAATCTGTTGTTTGAAACCAATGATGAAGGAGACGGGCCGGACATGGACCATGACGGGGTCCGTGATAGGCCCAATGTGTTCCCCGAGGGTGCCGATCCGTGGGACGGGCTGTTGACCTGGTACGAGCGCCAGACCGACACGCTGATCCTGAGGCCGGTGGTGCCCCTGCGTGAAGAGACGACATACGCGGTCGTGCTGACCAATCGCGTGGTCGGCGTCAATGGCGACCCGATTCGTTCGCCCTTTCCCTTTGTGAACGCCTCCGATCAGACCGGGGACCTGAGCCGCCTGGCAGAGATCCTGCCGAAATATGGGCTTTCGACCGACGACGTGGCCTTTGCGTGGACGTTCACCACCCAGTCGATAACGGCTCAACTGAAGGCAATCAGGGAGGGTCTGTACGGTCATGGCTCCATGTCCTACCTGTCCGCCGAATTCCCCGCGACCTACGAACTGGCCCCGCTCAAATCAGAAAAGAAGGCCGCTGAAACCGGCAGCATGTACGTGATCAGCGTGGAGGAACTGCTGGAGGTGGCCGAGCCCCTGATTCCCCTTCTTGGGGGAATGGTGCCCAGCCTGTCCGAATCCGTGGACGCCCTGATCGACAGTTTCGCGGACGTGGACTATCTGGTCGGCGGTTATTATTCCAGTCCGAACTTCCTGGTGGACCGCGACGGCCTGGCGACGGAAAACTTCCCAGC
>JAADHL010000303.1 GCA_013151875.1 Deltaproteobacteria bacterium | reverse complement strand
GGACATGGCCGCGCATTCCACGTGCCACCCTGGACGCACGTTTCCCCAGTCGGTTTCAAAAAAGATGTCGCGAGCCATTTCACCCAAGGTGGCCCTTTTGAACAGGGTGAAGTCGCGTGGGTCGTCCTTTTCGTATTCGTCCAGATCCACGGTGGCGCCGACCTTGATCTTTCCCATGTCCAGGCCGCTCAGGGCGCCGTAGCCCTTGTAGCTGTCGATATTGAAGTACACGCTGCGCAGCTTTTCGTAGGCGAAGCCCCGGTCCATGAGTCGCCGGGTGAACGCGACCATTTCGTCCACGTGCTCCGACGCGCGGGGGTATTTCCACGCCCGTTTCACGCTGAGGGCGTCCAGGCTGTCCATGAACCACTGCGTGCATTGATCGGTCAGTTCCTTCAGACTGATGCCCTGTCGCTCGGATTCCTCGATGGTCTTGTCGTCGATGTCCGTGATATTCATCACGTGCCTCACATTGAGGCCCGAGTATTCGAGATAGCGCCTCAACACGTCCGTGGCCACCATCCGCCGCAACAGTCCAAGGTGCGGACGGACGTGAACGGTCGGCCCGCAGGTGTACATGCCCACGCGCCCATCCTCGATGGGCCTGAACATCATCCTGGCGCGGGTCAGCGTGTTGTACAGCTCCAGTTTGGGTTCACTGGTCACGGGGGCCGACACCTGAAACAGGGTGGTGCTGAGGTATCGCTCGCCGCCGTCAGGCAGCATGACCACGATGACTCCCCGTTCGATCTCCGACGCCTTCTTGAGCGCCACGAAGGCGGCCGCCCCTGAACTCATGCCCACGAACAGGCCCTCCTCGCGGGCCAGCAGTCGCGAGGTCTCGTAGGCGTCCTCGTCCGCTATATTGACCTTCTCGTCCACCATGCCGCGGTCGAAGATTCCCGGTCGATACGCTTCCTTCAGGTTCTTGAGGCCCTGGATCTTGTGATTCAGAAACGGCTCTACTCCGATGATGCTGATGCCCGGCGCATCCTCCCTGAACCGTCGGCTCGCGCCCATGAGGGTCCCAGTCGTGCCCATGGACGCCACGAAGTGAGTGATCCGGCCCTCGGTCTGCTCGATGATCTCTTTCGCGGTCCCATTGTAGTGGGCCAGGGGGTTCGCAGGATTGTTGAACTGGTCAGGAATGTAGTACTTGCCGGGTTCCCTTCGAGGTTGCCGATAAACCAGTTCGATGGCGCCGTCCGTCCCCTGGGCAGCGGGCGTCAGGAGGAACTCGGCGCCCAGGGCGGAAAGGATCTGGCGTCGTTCCTGGCTGACGGCCTCGCTCATGGCAAGCACCACCTTGTAGCCCTTGACGGCGCCGACCAGCGCAAGCCCGATCCCGGTATTGCCGCTGGTCGCCTCCAGGATGACCTTGTCCTTCGTCAACTCGCCCGAGGCCTCGGCAGCGTTGATCATGGACAGGGCAATCCTGTCCTTGATGGACCCCCCAGGGTTGGTACCTTCGATCTTGGCCCAGATCTCCACATCGGGATTGGGGCACAGCCGCCTGAATCGGACCAGAGGGGTGTTTCCGATCAGCTCCAAGGCGCCGTCTTTGAATGCAGGGGCCTTCATGGAAACTCCATTTACCACGTCCCCGGCAGGGCGTTCAATGACCGGAAAGGGGCACTCCGGCGGCTTTACGCACGATGCGCGCTATCCCTTCGGGCACCTCCAACAGCATCTCGCGGGTGTCCCGGTCCAGGGCCGCCTGCACAGTGTAGCCCTCGGCCGAACGGCGTCCGGTGGTCATGTTCCACAGTTCGTACGCCACCGTTACCCGCCGGTCCATGGCGGCCACCCAGGCCCGACAGCGACCCACGTCGCCGTATCTCATGGCAGAGACGTGCCTGCAGTGGGATTCGATGACGGGGCAGATGTAACCCATGTCATTGAGGACAGTTACCGTCAGGCCGAGCCTCTTCTCCAGCGCGGTTCGGGCCATCTCGAAGTACTTGAAGTAGTTGCCGTGCCACACGACGTTCATGGGGTCCGCGTCGTGAAACGGGACCAGGACTTCCACTTCCGCCACTACGGCGTCCGGCCCCGGCCTCAACCTCCTGCTGGAGGTCTTCATGCGAAAGTCCTCCTCATCTCACACGCAGTTTACCACTCGCAAAGGTCAGCTCGCCCTTGGAGACACGTCCATCGTCGTCAAAAAACTCCCAGGCCGCCCTGCCCCTTTCCTGTCCGGGTTCCTGTGCGGGTTCCTGTCCGACATCGACCTCGAACCTCAGGACCGTCCCGGGTGGGACCTGGCGCAGGAATTTCATGTGTCGAATCGAACTTACCCGCACAGGTCCTCCCATCGCCATTTCGCATATCCAGCGGACCAATCCCGCCTGGGCGACGCCCGGCAGCAAAGGGTGTCCGGGAAAATGACCATCCATCAGGGGGCTGTCATCCGGGACCTCGACACTCCCGGTCGCGAGGCCGGCCTCTAACCGAAAATCATGGACCGCCCATTTTCCGCCAAGGCCTCTCATCCGGGTCCCACCCTCAGTTCCTTGCTTACGATCCACGGACAGGCACAAGTTTCAATATCAACCCACCGTTGTCGGCCGGCCATTGGAATTCCCCGCGAGACCCGCCAGAGGCCAGCCCGGCGCAGAGGTCCCGCAGGCTGGATTCCGATTCCATCCGACACGGAGGCAGCGGTGTTCCGTCCCCACCGATATCGACCCGATATGAAACGTTTCCTGAAAGCGGTCTGTCCGCCAGCAGGACGACTGCCGCATATTGCGCGCCTCTCGCCGCATCCAGTTCGGGATCCACCACGTCGTACTCGCCCGCAATTGCCGCTGAACAGGCCCCGGACTCCATGTCCTGGATCGCCGCCAAAAGGGCCAGCAGCCCAGCGCACTGGTCCTGCACGATGCTGGTGTTCGGACCCTTGAACCCAAAACGCACGGCCACCTCCGCGGCCGGCGTTGACGGCAGGGTGCGCGCGAACAGACGCGGCGATGGCCTGCCGTCAAGGGTCGCCGCGAACCTCAGGTCCACATCCAGACACCCGTTTTTCGATCCCATGAACACGCCCGTGCCGTCCTTCAATTCCTCCGGCACGGACGCAAGGCGCGCAGCCGCGTTCAAAACGTACCGGCTGGCAAGGTCCATACGCCCGGAGCCGAGGTTCAAACCACCGACCTCGACCGAGGACACCAGGACCGCATCGTTGAGGAATACCGGCTTCATGCTCGGCTCGTTACCCATCCGGGTCCTTCTCGATGACCAGCGCAATGTTTATCCCACCGAATCCCGCGTTGACGCTGAG
>JAADHL010000086.1 GCA_013151875.1 Deltaproteobacteria bacterium | reverse complement strand
CCGATGTCTGGTCCGTTACCAGGTCCGGTCCCACCCCGCGCCCGAGCATCTCGGGATAGAGAGTCGCCGCGTTCCCCAAAAGCCCTATCGAGAGCGGTTCTCGCCGCGCCATGGCATCGGAGGCCATCCGCAGGGCCTCGTCCAGGTCGTCGGTCCAGCGGTCCAGATACCGGGTCTCAACGCGGCGCTGGATGCGATCCCTGTCCACCTCCACGCCCAGGAACACGCCCCCGGCCATGGTCACGGCCAAGGGCTGGGCCCCGCCCATGCCTCCCAGGCCGGCGGACAGGACCAGGCGTCCGGCCAGGTCGGACCCGAAGTGCTTGCGCCCGGCGGCCATGAACGTCTCGTAGGTGCCCTGGAGGATCCCCTGAGTCCCTATGTAGATCCAGGACCCGGCCGTCATCTGACCGAACATGATCAGGCCCTGCCTCTCCAGCTCGCGGAATCTGTCCCAGGTGGCATAGGCCGGCACCATGTTGGAGTTGGCGATGAGGACACGTGGCGCTTCTTCGTGGGTCCTGAGCACCCCTACCGCCTTGCCCGATTGAACCAGAAGGGTCTCGTCGCCCTCCAGCTCTATCAGGGCCTGCTCGATGCGGGCAAAGCACTCCCAGTTGCGGGCGGCCTTGCCGGTGCCTCCGTAAACGACCAGTTCCTCGGGCTTTTCGGCAACGTCGGGCTGTAGATTGTGGTGCAGCATGCGCAGCGCCGCCTCCTGACCCCAACCCTTGCACCGAAGTTTTGTGCCGGTAATGAGTTCTACGTTTCTGGTGGGGTCTGACCCCACTTTTTCCTCCTTTTCTCCCTTCCTATTCGGCATTTTCTCACTCCCTGCCCGAACTTCCTTTTGCCTCGATCAGCCTCAATGCGTCATCGACGGGTCCGCCTTTGCGTCGGGCGGCCGCGCACGGTTTCAGGGCCGCCTCGTACTCGCCGGTGCGGACCAGGAGCCAGCAGAGGTTGGTCAACGCCTCCTCCATGGCGGGTCTGAGCCTGAGGGCCAGCGAAAACTCCATGGCGGCCTCTTTCGCGCGACCAGTGCCCCCCAACAATAGCCCCAGGTTGTTGTGGGCGGCGGCGTTCGTCGGATCGATGGCCAATGCGCGGCGCAAATGCTCCTCTGACTTTGCTGGATGCCCCTCCTTCATGTATGCGAGCCCCAGATTGTCGTGAAGCCTGGTGCTGCCCGGCCGATTGGCCAGCGACGAGCCGAACAGGGACACGGCCGACCGGTGGGCAAGGACCCTGTCGTGCGCCACCGCCCCCATCATCAGGCACCAAGTGAAAACCGCCGCCGCCAAGACGTTGCCCACCACTCTTGATCCGCGGACAGGGTCGCTGAATCCATCCAGAAGGCCGGCCAGGCAGATGGCCACGCCCGCTGACGGCAGGTACAGGGTTCTTTCGGACAGAATAATGGAATTGGGAAACAGCAGGTTGGAAAAGGGAAGCCACGACACCAATGCCAGCAACAGCCCCAGGGAGGCGACCCTGGAGGTCCTTGCCAGTCTGAAAACAGCGAACACGGCGCCGACCAGGATGAAAAGACCCGCCACGGACGCAAGGAAGCGCCCCCCTGATGGAAAGCCCAGCACGTTGTAACCGTAATCCACGGTCAGATAAAAGGGAGCGACCATGAGCCTGGCCGATTCCGCGAGGACCCCCAGCGCGCTCCAGACCCGCGCGAACCCGTGGACCAGCACCAGCGGATTGTCCTGCCATGGTAAGTAAGAGGACAGGACGCGGCCCAGCACCTCATAGCGCAACGTCAGGCACGCAACCAGCGTCAGGAACAACGCACCTGTCAAGGCCATGGCACGAGGCCAGGCCAGGCGGGGTCGAAGAGGCCACCACAGCGAGATCGCCAAAACAAGGACCGGCAACGTCGCGGCCGTTTCCTTGGAAAGAAAACCCAGCGCCATCAGCAGACAGACGAGGGCCATCCTGGCGGCGGACATCGGCCTGGCCGGAATTCCGGATATTCCCAGGGAAGGCACCATCACATGGACGGCGCCCAGATAGAACAGGGTAGCCATCAGTTCCTCACGGTTCACCGCGAACATCACCGCCTCGACATGCACCGGGTGAACCGCGAACCACAATGAACCAGCGAACGCCGCGATGGGCCTGACCGACAGCCTGATCAACAGCAGAAACAGGAGCACGGTCACGGCCGCGTGCATTGCAGTATTGGTCAATCTGAACGGGGCAGGCGCCTCGCCGAACAGGGCATGGGTCACGGACAGGGTCAGGACGGAAAGGGGTCGGTAGTGCATGTGGGGATACTCGGGCCGATTGCCCCAGGAATTCGAGGCAAATATCCGCGCCGGGTCCACGCCGTCGTCAACCAGGGGGTTGTCCACGACAGCCCACATGTCGTCATGCAGAAACGGGTAGTCCAAGGCCCCAATGAAGGGAACGGCGGCCGCCACGGCCAGCAGGGCCGCTCCAAAAAGCAGAGTGCGAACACTGGCGCCTTCGATATTCATCATCCAATGGTTATCACATCGCGCGAACAGTTGACACCTGCAGGGAGAAACCAGATAATTCCTCGGTCTTTCTTATTGGACCATCCGGGGGTACCCAAATGGCCAGACGTATCCTAATTCCGGCGTTGACCGGAATCATGCTTTTCGGGCTCGTTACCATCGGCTGCAGCAGCGGCAAAAGGACGGGCTTCGCACTGATCGAGATCGAAATCGACGGAAAGCAGTTCAACCCCTCCACGAGCGATGTGAAGGTGGACATCGGAGCAATCCCGGTCGGGAGCACGCGCACGTTCACCATTACCGTCGCCAACACCGGCCAGGACCTGAACCTCGATATCGAGGCGATAAGTCTGGATTACACGCCCCAGAACGACGCCGAAGGCCCGGCCCCCGACAATATGAGCTTCTATCTGCGGAACGTGCCGCCGCTGCCAGCGTTCGTCGCGCCAACCGGCGAGGGCGCCGGAGACGTCCCGGAATTTCAGACCTTTCAGGTGGTGTTCAAACGTTTCGATGATCCGATCCCACGCGCCGCGGTCGTGACCATCAGCAACAATTCCAAGGATTCCGACAAGCAGGAGCTGAAGATCAGCTTCGAAACCAGGAAGTGCGACCCAAAGCTGTCCACCCCCAATCAGGTCGATTTCGGTCAGGTTCACGAGGAACAGGTCAAGGATATCGCCATCTCGAACACCGGCTCCTGCGGCCTGGTGATCAATGGGTTCATCTTCAACGGACACCCGGACTACACCCTGATCATCGGTGAACAGGAATATGCGGGCGATCAGTC
>JAADHL010000288.1 GCA_013151875.1 Deltaproteobacteria bacterium | reverse complement strand
CAAATCAAGGAAAAAGTCTCAAAGGCGGCGGCGGCGCCCTCGCCTGTTGTGTCGACTGCCAGGCCCAGGATAAGGTCCGTTGACTTCAAGGAAATCGCCGGCGTGCCGTCCGTCGTGATCAAGGTCAAGGGACGGCCCGATTACAAGGTCCAGAGCGTCAACGACCATTCATACGTGCTGACCATCAAGAACGCCACGCTGCCGAAACAACTGGCGCGCCGGATGGACGTGACGGCCTTTGAATCCCCGGTCAACATGGTTACGTCGTTTACCGACAATGAGGGAACGATTCAGGTGGTTGCGGACCTGTCCGAACCAATCGGTCAGCGGTTGCGCTTCAAGGACGGCGCCCTGGTGTGGAACTTCACCGGTCCATCGGCCGCGGACATGTACGCGGCGGCGGCGCCCACGCCCGGCAGCAGAGCGGCCGGCAGGATGATGGCCAGCGCGGCAAGCCGATCCCTTGTTCCCGCCATGGCCCAGGAAAAACCCACCCATCCCCCCAAGTACCGCAAGCCGTCGATGGTCCCCAGGAAGAAAAAATACAAGGGGAAACGCATCAACCTGACGGTAAAGGACGCGGACATCCAGAACGTGCTCACCTTCCTGGCCAGGGAAGGTCACGTCAACATCGTGACATCCGAAAACGTCAGTGGAAAGGTCACGTTCCACCTGGAAGACGTGCCGTGGGACCTCGCTCTGGACACCGTGCTCAAGGCGAAGGGGCTGGACTATGTGGTCGAGCAGGACATCTACAGGGTGGCGCCGGTCGAGGACATCCAGCACGAGTATGAGGCACGGGTCAACAAGATGCAGAAAGTCAGGGAACTCAAGCCCGTGCTGGTCCGCCTGATTCCTGTAAACTATGGGAAGGGGACCGACATGAGTTCCCGTGTACGCTCGGTCCTCTCCGACAAAGGGGTAGTGACCGTTGACACGAGGACCAACACGTTGATCATCAAGGACACCGAGGACTACCTGGCAGCGGCCGAGGAACTGGTAAAACGCCTGGACCAACAGACCCCGCAGGTCCTGATAGAAGCCAGAATCGTCGAGGCCCGCACCACTTTCAAGGAAGACATCGGCATCCAGTGGGGCGGCAAGTTCGCCATGGGTTCCACATACGGCAACGAAACTGGGCTGGTTTTCCCAAGCAGCATCGGGGTGGCCGGCGGCGCGGATGACACAGCCGCACCCCAGAACGGCGTCAACCTGGAAACGCCGAATTTCGCCGTAAACCTGCCGGCTGCGGTCGGCGCCGGGTCAGGTGGCGCCATCGGCATCCAACTGGGGTCCATCGGCGGCGCCGCCAACCTCTCGCTGCGACTTTCAGCGGCGGAGGAGGAGGGGCAGGTCAAGATAATCTCTTCGCCGAGGATATCCACTCTTGACAACACCAAGGCCACGATCTCACAGGGCGTGGCGATTCCGATCAGCGTAGTGTCCGCGGCCGGCGTCAACACGCAGTTCTTTTCCGCGGACCTCAAACTGGACGTGATCCCCCATGTGACCAGGGACGGACACATCGCGATGAAACTGGACATTACCAAGAATGAGCCCGACTTCGGTAATGTCGCCGCCAACGGGAATCCGACCATCCAGAAGAAAGAGGCCCACACAGAGCTGCTGATCAGGGACGGGGACACCACCGTGATAGGTGGAATCTACACCCGCAACAAGGGCACCAGTTTCCAGAAGGTGCCGTTTTTCGGGGACATCCCCATCCTGGGCTGGTTCTTCAAGTCGAGGAAACGGACCGACGACAGGTCCGAACTGTTGATATTCATAACTCCTAAGGTGGTCAACCGGGAGGTGGCGCTATGAGGAGGCAACTTGGACGAACGGTCATTTATGGTCTGATGTGCGTGATGCTCGTATCCATGACCGCGTTGATTTCCTGCCCGTCCGAGCAACCCCAGTCGCTGTTGATCAAGGACTTCATGGCCATGACGTCACAGCAGCAGTGCTCGATCCGTCCGGGCTCAGGCGCTCAGACGATCCGTCCCTACGGGATACTCGACCTGGCCATCGGAAACACGTACTGGTTGTTTCCCAGATTCGTGAACCAGATGCCCACGCTCGCGGAAACCTCCGGTGAAGGCCCCCAAACGATGGTCGCCAAGGAAACCAATTTCCTGAGCGTATTCAAGGCCGAAACCAAGATCGCTTTCGGACCCGACTTCGTCAACGCCAGCGATCCCACGGACCAGACCTCTTTGGCCACAATCTTCCATTCGCAACAGGAAATGGAAAAATGGCTGGCGATCCTGAATCAATGGTCCGACAACTGGACCCAATCCATCGTGGCGGCCGGCGCGGAGCCGTCTGCCGAGGGCATTGTGGCGGTCCAGGCGATCAGACCCGACCTCGGCAACGCCATGTTCGATCGGATTTTCGACTGGATAACGCGAAAACTGGTCACCTCGCCCGGGTATTGGCTCACCTTGAAGGTCAGAATCAAGGCCATGACCCAGGACATGAAAGAGATCACTTCAAACGTGATGTGGTTCCCGGTTGAAATATGCTGGTGCTGCCTGTGTCAGTGCGACACCAACCATCCCGACGTCCCCTCCTCGAATCGGGTTCCCTGCTTCCCTGGCCAGGATGACGCCCTGCCGGCGACACTTTGGCCCATGCTGGCGGACCATCCCGAATGTTGCCTGGAAAAATGTTGGGGCCCGCCCCCATGGAATTACTGAGCTATTCGGACTCCGGCATCCCCATGCATGCCGAAACATCCTGCATGGTCCTTGCCTTCCACGCGCAAATCGAAAACTTCAGCTCGCCCGCGTCGCATCTTTCGAAGCACCTGTGCCTGATGGGCCGGCGCAGCGATTCAGACCCGGTCACTGCCTTGACGAACCTGTCGCAGACGGCCCTGCAATCCGGTTTGCCAGCGGACTTGTCCGACGTGTTCGTTGAAGGCTGGGGCTCGGGTGTCGGTTGAGGCTCCATTGCGGTGTCGGCGGCTTCAGGTTGCGGCTCGGTCTCATGCTCGGGCTCGGCCTCGGGCGCCGGGGCAGCCGGGTGCGTGGGCTCAGGGGCCGGGGGCGGAGGTGGCGGCGGTGGCGGTGGAGTCGTGTAGGCTTTCAGGTCCACGTCCAGCACCTTCGTGCGATTCGGATAAACCTTCACCGTGCCGGACCACTTGAATTGTCCGGCCACAATGTCGATCCCGTGCCCCCCAGGCGCCACGCCCTCGATTGTCAGGGGCGTCGTCCCCGCAGCCATTTTGTCGATCCTGATTTCCGCACCGGTGGGATCAGTCAGAACGGTCAGATTTCCGCTG
>JAADHL010000176.1 GCA_013151875.1 Deltaproteobacteria bacterium | reverse complement strand
TCCTCAACCAGGCATCGGTCATGCGCTACCTGGGACCGGACGCCAACCGGGCCGTCGCGTATGGAGTGGCGTCCGTTGCCGGGATGGTGCTCGCCGTGTGCTCGTGCAGCGTGCTGCCCATGTTCGCGGGCATTTACACCATGGGCGCCGGACTTGGGCCCGCCAGCGCGTTTCTGTACTCCGGCCCCGCGATAAACGTGATGGCCATCTTCCTTTCCGCCCGGGTCCTTGGCCTGGACATCGGGGTGGCAAGGGCCCTGGGCGCGGTGATCTTCGCGGTGGTCATAGGGCTGTTGATGTCCCTTTTCTTCCGCTCCAGCGACCAAAAACGAGTCGCGACCATGCAACTCCCCGAAACGCCCAAAAGCCCCCGCCGCCTGTGGCAGACGGCACTGTATTTCCTGTGCATGATCCTCTTTCTGGTATTTTCCGACTGGTACAACACCAATGACGTGACAATCACCATGACGGACGGTACGACGATCAGCGCCAATGTCCGTTATTCGACTCAGGATTCGCTGGACATCCAAGATTACCAGGCGGACGGTCGTCTGGCCCCTGAAATAAGACACATTGACCGGGCGGACGTGAAAGCCCTCGTGCCCGTGCCCAGTCTCACCACCACGGTCCACGGCATCAAGTGGTACCTGGCCGGGCTCATGGGTCTGTTCGTGTTGCTGATGACGTGGCGCTGGTTTTCGCGGCAGGAAGTCAAGGAATGGATGCGCGCCACCTGGGATTTCGGTCTGATGATCGTGCCCCTGCTGTTCGGCGGGGTGTTCGTGACGGGCTTCATAGGGGGCATGATCCCCGAACAAGCCGTGGCTTCCGTGGTCGGGGGCAACGGACTGCTGTCCAATTTCATCGCGTCCTTCGTGGGGATGATCTGGTACTTCGCCACCCTGACCGAGATCCCAATCGTGGAGATGTTGACCCGTCTCGGCATGGGTCACGGGCCAGCGCTGGCCCTTCTGCTGGCCGGACCTGCCCTGTCCCTGCCGTCAATCCTGGTGATCTACAAGGTGGTGGGCGCGAAAAAGACCGCCGCGTTCTGCGCGCTGACCGTGGTCATGTCAACGGCGGTAGGATATGGATTCGGAATGATCGCGTAGCAAAAGGAGCTGAAGATGGAAATCAAAGTCCTGGGACCGGGATGCGCAAAATGCAAAAGCCTGTTTGCCGCAACCGCCAAGGCCGCCGCGGAAATCGGCGTCGGTGACATGGACCTCCAGAAAATCGAAAAAATCGACGAAATCGCATCCTACGGGGTGATGATCACGCCCGCCCTGATCATCGACGGCGTGCTCAAGGTGCAGGGCAAGGTGCCCGACCATCGCCAGCTTATGGAATGGCTGCGCGAGGCCGGTCAAGGGGAGCAGGCCGCCACAGATCCCGCCAATTCCGGACTGTCCGACCGGAGTGCCGTGCAGATTGAACCCTGAAAGTTCGATTTGCTCACGACACCAACCCAGCAGAACTGCCACCATATCCTTGTAATCATTAAGCTTTAACAGTATTTCAGTTGCTGGTTAATGTGGACATCAGCGCCCTTGTTGACCCTGTTTGGGACTCTAGGGTGGGATACAAAGTGGTAGTCGACCTCCTGCAAGTCCAGGGTCCGGACCAGGGCGTCGAGGCCGTCAGCGAGGTCCGGCTGCAGGCCGCACATGGAACCCGAGTCGTCCACAACGAGTAGCAGATCGAGGCTCTTTCCCTGCACCTGCGTGAATGTGTCTGTCACATGGTCGCACTAGACCCCCTCGCCCTTCAGGTCCCCCAGGACCTCGGGATCGTCGGCATCGTTGCTCTTGACGGAAATCTGGCACGAGTCCGGCCCTTCGTCCTGTGGAAGGTACGTGGCGGTGAAGCACTCCTTCCAGCCTGAGGGCAGCGTGACGGGCAAGGAGGGAAGGTCGTCAAGCTTGAACTCGGGGGAGCAGCCGACGGCCTGGATGTCGGATACCGTCAATGGCGCGTTGCCGATGTTGTAGACGCAGATCTTCCGAGTCTCCGACGAGCAGCCGATGGCGATCTTTCCGAAGTCGTTGTCCTGCGGCGTCACCAGGACCTGGGGCGTACCGAAGAAGCCCCCCAGGTTCGGTGCCCAACAGCCGGAAACCGGATCCTCGACCGGAATCGTGAACGTATCGTCGACGTAGGAATCGTACAGCGTGGCGCTGAGCAGGCCCGCGCATTCGGGCAGCACGTTGCCGGAGGCGGGAGCCTGGACCCGGAGCTTGATCATCTTCCAAGAACCCGGACCGAGCGTGCTTCCGGCCTGAAAGTCGTCGGCGTTGAGCAGCGTAAAGCACTCCGAGGCGGTCCCGAGGCCCGGTTCCTCGCAGGGACAGGGTACGTCCCCCGCGCATCCCTCTACCAGCAGGCCCTGGATCTGGCAGTCGCCCGTGCCGTTGTTCATCAGCTTCAGGGTCACTTCCTTGTAGAACCCCATCGGGATCACACCAAAGTCCAGCTTCTCCGGCACGAAGACCGGCTCGCACTTGGGCTCGCCAGCGCGCTTGCACGTCATGGGCACTTCCACCTGCTCCATGCCCGCCTGGTTGGTGGTGAAGACGAGTTTCGCCGTGGCCGTGCCGGACGCGCCCTTGGGCGTGCAGGTCAGCGTGACGGGATGCTGGTCGTTAGATGGGACGATCCCCTGGGCGCAGGACTGCAGGGTGGTGGGCCCCCAGCCGTCGAGAGTATCAACGAACGAGAACTCCCCATCCGCGTCGTCCACGATCTCCAGGCACCCCCCTGCCTCGTTGACGATCAGGTCGGCCTTGCCCTCGTTGGCGAGGGTCAGCGTGCGCTTCGCAGTGACGCCGATCCCCACGTGGCCGAAGTCCAGGTTCGCCGGGATCAGGGTCAGTACCGGTGTTTCCACCCGTCCGAAGATATCCAGGGTGACAAGTCCATTGGCGCTGTCGTTGCTGGTGATGATCAGGTGCCCGATGGGATCTCCCTGGTTCCCGACGGGATTCTTGCCGGTCCATTGTATGGTGTAGGTCTTGGACTCGCCGGGCTCAATGGAAAGACCTTCCACATCGACGGGAACCGCCTTGGCTGTTCCCCCCAGGATTTGGATGTCGATGTTCTCGTAATCCGGGCTGGCCGGGTCCAGGACGATACCGTCCTTGGCGATGGTCAGCGTGTGGTTGCCCAGGTTATCAATGGTCAGGTCCACCGTGACGGTTTCGCCATAGGGGGCGTTGCCGAAGTCGATGATGTAGGGGCTTACGACGAGTTTAGGCCCGGAAGGGATATCCCATCCGGGGCCGATGTTCTC
>JAADHL010000114.1 GCA_013151875.1 Deltaproteobacteria bacterium | reverse complement strand
CGGAAACGAGTGCTTTGGCAAGGCAGCAAGCCGATTTGGGCGCAGGCGTACTGGATGTACGTCGAGCACCAAATTGGTGAAGCCAACGCCGTCAAAGTGCCGTAGCCGTCGTCGAATCGCGATGCAGGCGGGGGATTTGGGTCCAACGGACAGTTCTGCGGGAAGCTCTGCGGGTTTATTGACCCTTTACCTTGCGGCCAATAGAATCATTCGGCAGGAGGAACGTACCTTGGGTCAGATCGACGTCACAGCCTATCTTCCGCTGGTAAAGTCCGTGGCCATGCGGATGGCGGCCCGCCTTCCCAGGAACGTGGACCTGGACGACCTGGTGGGCGCCGGCGCCCTGGGGTTGCTTAACGCGGCCCGGCAGTTCGACGAGTCCAGAGGCGTCCCCTTTGACCGCTATGCGGAAATACGTATACGAGGCTCGATAATCGATGAACTGCGCACGATGGACCAGACATCACGAACTGTCAGACGCCAGTCCACCGAACTGGGAAACTTGATCGACAATCTGTCGCACAATCTTGGCCGCAAGCCCACTTCGGACGAGACGGCCCTGGCCCTGGGGGTATCGCTCAGCCAGTATCAGGGCATGCTGGCGAAAAACACCCCAGTACACGTGATCGGGTTCGACGACCTGGGACCAAAGGGCGATGATGGCCGGGCCTTTTCATCCGCGTATCTGGAGGATACTTCCGCCCTGCCGCCTGACATAGAGGTCGGGCAGAAGGAGGCCGCGGCACAGTTGGCGCGCCTGGTGGACCAGTTGACCGCCAGGCAGCGACAGGTGGTCACCTTCTATTATTTCGAGGGCATGAACTTCAAGGAAATCGCGGGGTTTCTGGGGGTAACCGAGGGGCGCGTTTCCCAACTGCACACCGCCGCAGTGGGTCGTCTAAAGACCATCATGAGCGGTCTGGCGCTGTAGAGATATTTCGCTGATTCTTGAAAAACATCTATCCCCTGACGAGGGTGGCTCAATGAAAATCCCCTTGATTTTTTCCGTGTCGCTGGCCGTCATCCTTGCAGCCTGTGGAAATGCCTCGCCGCCACCGGTCCAACCCCTGCCGATCACCAGGGCGACAACCGACCGCAACTACCTGCGCGACGGCTACGGCAGGTACGTGTTTCTGCACGGCGTCAATCTGAGCGGCAGCACCAAGGTGCCCATGGCCATAGACGGCCAACCAGTCACCCTCAACGACATGGACGAGCCGTTCACAAAGGGCGTGCCCAGCTACGTTGGACACCCGTTCCCGGGGCATGCGGACCACGTCGTCTCTCTGGAAGAGATCGCCGGGGCCGCTGATGAGGGCTTCCGGCGCATCCGGGACGCCGGGTTCAACAGCGTGCGCCTGCTGGTCAACTGGGAGGGGGTCGAGCCGACAAAGAAGGGCGCGTACGACCTGGACTACCTGAAATCCATCAGGACCGTGGTCCAGGCCGCGGACAAGTACGGCATCTACGTGCTCATGGACATGCACCAGGACGCGTTCAGCCGGCACCTGATGGTGCGTTACAACGAGGAACCCGAGTACGAGGACCCGCAACTGGGCACGGTGGCCCCCGAGCCGGGCAGCATCGAGAATATGCTGCTGGCCCTGGCGCCTCCCTACACGGACGCGGTTCGCGGGGAAGGCGCCCCCCGCTGGGTGGTCGAGGCGTGCCTCCAGGAAAAAGACCTCGATTCGCCGTTCTGGGGAACGCCGCGGGTCCTACGCGTGCTGAGCCAGTTGACCATCTCCGATGTCGAAAAACTGGGCAAGCTGCTGGGCGGGTTCCTGGGCGGGGACGACGGGGGCGGTACTGGCATCGACGTACCCCCGTGGGTCCTTACGCTCATGGCGAAAAACCCAGGCCCATTCGAGGTGTGGGAGACCACTGACGCCCTGCCGTTCACCAACTGGGGCATCATGTCCATGCTGTCCATCGACGTGGCCCGCCTGTACATGTGCATGTTCGCCGGCGAGGACGCCTTCCCGGGGCTCAACGTGGGCAAAAAAAGCGTGCAGGAATACCTCCAAAACGCCTACGCGGATATGTGGCGCCAGGTGGTGAAGCAGGTACGCGACCTGCCCAACGTCATCGGCTATGACATCATGAACGAGCCCAACACCAACGTGATTCCCCTGTCCGCCGTGGCCGCTCTGGCCGGGTTCGGCGTGATGGACGCGGCAGAGGCCACGCTGAAAGACCTGCTGGGCGACGAGGACGGCGAGTTCGTGTTCGGCCTGCTGTCCGGTCTGGGCCTGCTGCCGCCCCTGCCCCTCAAACCGCCTGATCCAGGCTGCGATCAGATTGCGGACAATGTGCAGAAAAAGCAGTGCCGGGACGACTTCGACTCGGCCGTGGCGCAGTATGAAGCCACACGCGGACAGGTCCTCAAGGACTGGGGCCTGGACAAAATGGACGCGTTCGCGGTCCTGGGCATGAACGTGGGGTTCGACAGGAACTACATGAAACCCTTTTACGAACGTATCGGCAAGGCCATCCTGGCCGAGGACCCGAAAGCGGTCATCTTTATCGAGTCGTCCATGAACATCTCGATGCTGCTGGGCGGCATCGGGGGCGGAATGTGGGACACCAGCATGGACAAACTGGACCTGCCCGAAGTGGTGTACGCGCCCCACTACTACGCCGACATCTACCCCTATCTGGGCATCAACCAGCCCGAGCGCGAGTTCCAGGCCGAGGAGGTCCGGTATCGCGACTACCAGCCCGGCATCGAGGCGGCCGAGGCCCTTGCCGAGTTCGCGCTGGGCAATGTCCCAGTGGTCTTCGGCGAGTTCGGCACCTACTTCAAATTCGGGGGCATCGCAAACTCCATCAAGCAGGACTACCTGGTTTCTTCCCACATCCTGGACAACTACTACGAGGCGTTCGAGCGTATGTTCCGCAGCAACATGGTCTGGTGCTACACCCCGGACAACGACAGGCGCTATGGGGATTGGTGGAACAAAGAGGACTTTTCGATCCTGGGCTTCGACGGGCGGTTCAGGTCACAGGTCGCCTGGTCCAGGCCATATGCGAGGGCCCTGGCGGGGCGGCCCCTGTCCACCCATTTCTTTGGGCCGCTGCACTATTTCGACCTCAACGAAAAGGTGGTGCCGCCGTTCGGGGAGTTCGAGGTGCGCTACGACAGTAAAGAGACCGATGCACCCACCGAGATCGTGGTCCCGCGCTACCAGTACCCTGACGGTTTCTATGTGTGGTTGTCGGATGGGTTCGCCTACTACGACGACAATACACAGATACTGTACCCCTTCCCCACCGAGGACGACCCTGGGGCCGA
>JAADHL010000145.1 GCA_013151875.1 Deltaproteobacteria bacterium | reverse complement strand
GAGACATACGTGTTGAGGCTGTTCCTGTCCGTCCTGCCCAGCCTGGCCTTTCTGCTGCTGTTCGGTCGTTTTCTGCGTGGTTTCGTCCCGGATCGACGGGGCTGGATCCTGGTCATGCTGGGGCTGGCCGCTGGGTCCATGTTTTTCACCTACGGCCTGCTGCTGTACGGCCATCAACAGGCTGGGTTGAGCCTGTTCGGGGCGTTCATGGCCTTTTTCGCAAACCGACGGCGCGCGAGGGACTCCGCGGTCCTTCTGGCTGCCGGAGGCCTGCTGCTGGGCCTGGCCGTTTCCTGCGAGTACCAGTCGGTGTTTTCCGCGACCGTGATAGGCCTGTACGGTCTGTCGGTCATGCGCCGTCGCGTCATCGGGGTGTTGTGGGTGGCGGCCGGGGCCGTCGGGCCCATGGTCCTGACCATGATCTATCACAAAGAGGCCTTTGGATCGGTATTCGCCACCGGGCACGATTTTCTGGAAAACGCCACTTACCGGGGCTACCAGAAGCACGGGTACAAGGGCATGTTCGTGTATTCGTGGAAAGGCCTGTTCGGTACCCTGCTGTCCCCCCGAAACGGCCTTTTCTTCTATTCGCCCTGGCTGGCGTTTTTCGCGCCCGGCCTGTACGCCATGTTCAGGCGGCCCGAACTCAGGCGCGAGGCCCTGTGCGTGGGCTTCGCGGTCCTGGCGTACGTGGCATTCATCTGCGGCATGTTCGCGTGGAAGGGCGGGTGGTCCGTGGGCCCCAGGTATCTGGATGCCATTGTCCCGTTCATGGCGTTCGGCGTGGCCGTGTTCCTGGGCTCGCCCGAGGGCCGAAGAGGCTTGCCTCGCGCCCTGCTGGCCGCCCTGCTGGTCCCCTCCGTATTGATGTACGGCCTGTCGACCGCCTGGTATCCCCACTTCCCGGAAGACATTTCGAACCCCTTCTTCGAGTTCATACTGCCCCTCATCGGGACGGGACGCGTGCCATGGACCCTGGGAGGCTTCCTGGGTTTGAAGGGTATTGCCGCGATGCTTCCCTTCCTGTCGGTGCTCGTCATGTTCGTGTCGGCAATCGTCTGGGCGGGCGCCTCACGGCCGGACCGCAGGACACCGCCGCCTGGCCGGGCGACCGCTGCGATTCTGATCGTGGTGATGTCCATCGCGGGCATGTGGGCCCTTTCCGGGCCGCGCACGGACAATCCGGCAACGGTCAAGGCCGGGCTTGATCTGGCAAAAAAGGTATGGGAGCCAAAGCCGCCGCCCGAAAAGACCTCGATTCCCCTCAGGCCGGGGCTCCGTTCGGCCACAGGTGGTAGACGTTCATCCGGTCATCCAAGGTGAATCCCATCGCCTCATAGAACGCGCAGGCCCCTGGGTCCTGACCGTGGGTTTCGGCCCAGCAGATGGTGCAGCCCAGGTCCAGCATGCAGCAGCGCAGGACCTCATCCATGAGTTTCTTCCCCAGTCCGGTGCCCCTTTGCCCGGCGTCCACGGCTATCAGGCCGATGCTCGCGGCGTCCGGTGTGTCTTCGCGCAGGGTGGCCATGGCCGCGTATCGACCCTCGATCCTGGCGGCGACGACCAGGTCGGCGACCACGCCGTATATCGAATTGTCCATCCAGGTGCTGTACATTCGGCGGAACCATTCGTCGGGCATCAGGGGATCCATCTTGAATCTGCACCTGTATCCCGACTGAAACGCCAGTTCACGCAGGTCCAGCCTGTCCTGCTTGACCAGCCCCCTGGCTCTTACGATCTCGAAGGGCGGCTGATGAGTCTCATCCGGTTGCGGCGTGTCTTCATCAAGAAGGTCCCGAGTGTAGGAAAAACGCTGGTCCGCGAGACAGCCGTTGAATCGGTCCAGGGTCTCTTTCGGCACCTCGTTGCGCGTGAACAGATACAGAAGGTCGCATTCCCTCAACGCCGCTTCGTCCGGCATGGACGTGGCGCGACACACGCGCACCCCGAACAGGTCGCTGTCGAATTCAAGCCGTTCCATTGCCGCCTTCCGTGTCCTTGAAACCGATTTTCTCGCGAAAGCTGTAGAGTCTGCCTTCACGCGGGCCCCCCGCTCCCCGCCCCGACCTCGCTGCGGACGCAAGACCGGCGACGGCCAGACGCGCCATCCTGGCCATGTCGTACTTGGTCCCGCCCGCGAATCTGGGATCGTGTCTTATGGGGACCAGGGCCTGCGGCCGACCGATTGAGGCGTACAGCGTGGGCAGGAACAGGTCCGGACCGACCCGTTCCAGGACATCCTTCACGAAATCGGCCTTCATGGCCCTAAAAAGGCTGCTGTCCAAGGGGGCCTTGGAGCGCGCGATCAGGGCCATTGTCGTCATATAGACCCATGAAGTGGCCCGCTTGAAAGGGGAATGCGCCTTGTGCGCCTTGACCCCGATGACAGCGTCGCTCCCGCCGTCAAGGGCGTCCAGCAGGCGCGGGATCTCCTCGGGCGGGTCCTGAAGGTCCGCGTCCATGGTGATCACGACGCCTCCCGAGGCCGCTTCCAGGCCCGCCGCCACAGCGTAGTGGTGCCCAAAGTTTCTGGAAAACCGCAGCCCTCTGACCCGAAATCCACTGACCCTGGGGTCCGAGGATGAACCATCCGGTTCGCCCCGGCTGAGCCTCCGGATCCCTTCCCACGTGTCGTCCGCGCTGCCGTCGTCCACAAAGATCAGCTCGAACGAGCCCATCGGCTCCAGCACCGCAGCAAGCCTGCGGTAAAGCTCGTTCAGATTGCCGGCCTCGTTGAACACCGGCAGCACCACCGAAAATTCAGGCATCGCAATTCACCAATCCAGGCGCCCGGATCCGCGATTCATTATGCACCAGGAGCATAATGCAGCAGAAGCATTATCTGGATGATCCATTGTTTGTGCTGTCAGTCGCTGTGTTTTTCCGCCCTGAATTCCCCTGCGGAGCGTGGTAACATCCGCGCCCATGAAAGATGAAGCGGAAAAGATCCCCTTCCATCAAAGCTGGATTGGCGACGAAGAGATCCGCGAGGTTACGGACACGTTGGAGTCGGGGTGGATCACCACAGGACCCAGGACCCGTGCCTTCGAGGAGGCGTTCGCGGCCTATCACGGGGCAAAGCACGCGGTCGGAGTCACCTCATGCACCAACGCCCTGCACCTCAGCCTGCTTGCCTGCGGGGTCAAGGCAGGTGACGAGGTAATCACCACGCCCATGACCTGGTGCTCGACCGCCAACGTGGTCGAGTGGATCGGCGCCCGCCCGGTGTTCGTGGACGTGCATCCCACGCGACGCACAATAGACCCCCAGGCAATCGAGGCGGCAATCACGGAAAGGACACGGGCCATCATCCACGTGCACTTCGCG
>JAADHL010000037.1 GCA_013151875.1 Deltaproteobacteria bacterium | reverse complement strand
CAATCCTACCATCCACTACCGCTAACAGTCACCTAAACAGGTAAATTCCGCTGAGGGTCCGTATGATACAATTGTTTGGTTGAAATCGAGGAAAGGAAAATGAAGATACCGTGGTTCGCCTGGGTGCTGGTCGTATTCTGGTCCGCCGAGGCGTTCGCTTCCGGGTTCGCGGGCAATGAACTGTGGGTGGGTCGCAGCGTAAAGCAATCAAAAAAAGAGCGCGACTTCACGATCGGCATCGACGCCAAGTTCTCTCCCTGGTCCCTGGGGTCCAAGACCGCGCTCGACTCGGCCATCACCGACGCATGCGCCGGATCCGGGATCCCCAATTGTGAAAGCACCGCTCGAAGCGCCTGGCAGGCCCTCGGCACCGTCTCCGACTCCGCCTGGGCCCAACTGGAATCCGTAGCGACCGACACTAATAAACTCGCTTCCGAGATGTCGGCCCTGGGAATCCCCCAGGACCAGATCAAGGTCGTGACCGACTATGTGAATTCGGTCCCTCCGGATGAGCGAAAGGACGCCATCGGTCTGGCCCGCGACCTGTCCAACCCCAAGGTCAACATCCTGCTGGACCCGTTCCTGAGCCTGAATTTCGACCTCGTCGAGTTCCAGTTGACGCTGCCCATGATCATCGCCGTGTTCGATTCGCGCACCGACTTCACCCTGGGCAACGTGAACACGGACATCAAGTTCGGCCACCTCTGGGACTACGGAGTTGCCACTATCGGCCTTTCGTACGGCATGCACCTGTATTTCCCCAGCGCATACGAAAAATACTCGAACACCGCCGCGCTGGCCGACCTGTTCAACGCGCCGAAGTTCATGCACGGGTACTTCTCTTTCGCCCCTTACATCGTCACGGGATTCGACCTCCCATTCATCACTATTCAGGCCTACGCCGAGATCGACTCGATGCACGCGGTGTGGGGCGATACCGGGGCATCCAACCTGCAGTTCTTCAAGTACGGGGCCGGCATCACCATCCTGCCGGATTTCGTGATCTCGATCATCGCGGAACTGGACGGCATGGTGCCCATTCACAACGCGGACGCCTTCAACACCCTGTTCGCGGTGGGTGGGCTGCGCCTGAACATAGTCTGGTTCAGCTTCAGCGCCGCGGTTCAGACCCCGGTATACGGCTGGGACAGGGACTTCGGCAGCAGCCTGGGCATCAAGGAAGTCAACCAGCTCTCGCGGCTCAACGTCATCGGTCGCTTCGCCTTCATCTTCTAGGACCCGCTTCAGCTCCAAACCTGATTTGACATCACTGTGCGGGTGGGGAAAAATCGCTGTCGTACTGTCTGAAGGTGGGCGCATGTTCAAGGTCACTGTATCCGAAAAGGGCGGACCCGAGCGGGAGTTGTTTTTCGAGGACGAAGAGGTCTCGATCGGGCGGCTGCAGGGCAACTCCGTGGTCCTGCCCAAACCCAACGTGTCCAAGCGTCACGCCACCCTGATCATCAAGGACGGCAAGGCCACTATCGTGGATCAGAAGAGCACCAACGGCACCTATGTCAACGGGCGCCGCATCTCGTCCGCAAAGGAACTGGGCAAGGACGACAGAGTCTATATCGGGGACTTCACGATCAGGTGCCTCCCCGGGGACGCGGATGAGGGATCCGCCCCACCGGACGCCATCGAACTCGATGACCTGTCCCCCGAAGACCAGCACAAGGCCACAATGGCCATGCCGGCCATGCCCCCGGCCGACGAACTGTCCAACCAGACCCCGCTTCCGGTGGACCTCGATGTCGAGATCGTTACCGATGAAGTCGCGGGGAATGACCCGGCCGTCCTTTCCGGGGGCGCCCTGGACCAGGATTCGCCCGTTATCGTTCCGGAAATCCCCTCCGAACTGCTGGACGAGGCGGTCGAAGCGGTCGAGGCCATCGAGGCCGGAGCGGCGACCGAGGAACCACCCATCCCCAAGGTCGATCTGAGCGATTTCGACGAGGAATACTCTGGAAACCTGGAGGATGTAATTGAAGAATCGGCCCCGGGTACATCCGCCGAGGCCGAGTCGGAAGGCACCGAGGAGGCGGTGGAAAACGCGGACGTCGCTTCCCAGGCTGAGGCTTCCGCGGGGCTGTCCCAGAGGCTGAAAAAAGTGGTCAGACCGGAGGAAGGCATCGAGTCCAGCCGGCACATGGAGGCCTTGAGGATCGTGGCCGCACAGGCAGCCGAAGATATCTTTGCGAAGATTCCGGCGGGCAAGTCGGACTTCCCCGATGATGAATGGGACAAGCTGTCCGACCGCGTGCTGCGGTTGGTGGACAGGTTGAGACGCGAAGAGGTGATCCCGTCCGACGTCGATCCCTATGCCATAAGCCAGGACCTCCTGTTCGAATTCACGGGTCTGGGGCCGCTGGAGGAGCTTCTAGGCGACGAAACGATACGCCGAATCACTGTGGAGGGTCCCAACCGCGTCTTCCTGGTACGCAACAACAGGCGAGAGGCATCCCCCAAGGCCTTCGTCAACCAGGAAACGCTGGACAGGGTATTGGTCAAACTGACGGCATTGGCTGGAATCACGGTCGGAAAAGGTGAATCTCTGCTGGAGGGACGCCTGCCGGACGGCACTTTCATGATGATTCTGAAGCCGCCTCTCGTGGTGGGAAACAGCATCCTGGTGATCGAACGGCCGCGGTCATCCACGCTGTCCACGGATGACCTGGTGGCGGCCGAGGTCATGTCGGAGGGGATCCGCGCGGCCATCGAACGAGCGGTCAAGACTCACGCAAACCTGGTCGTGTGCGGCCCGCCGAACAGCGGCAAGTCGGTTTTCCTGAACGCGGTGCTCAAGCTGATTTCCGAGGAGGACAGGGTCGTAGTCGTAGAGAGGCGCCGTGAACTGACCCTGGCGCAGCGGGACGTTGTGAACATCAACAAGGACCTGATTCTGGCGGCCGACGGCCCAGGGCCATGCATTGCCACCCGCCTGCTGCCCGACGTGGTCGTGGTGTCTGAAATCGAGGCCGATGACGCCCGCCTCCTGACCTCGCTGGGTTTGTCGGGCCAAAAGGGGCTCATCATGTCCACGGTGGCCTCTTCCGCGCAGGCCTGCGTCCAGCGCATGGAGCTGATGCTGTCGTTCGCCCATCCCACCATGGACCCCAAGGCCATTCAGTCGCTGATTCAAAAGACGGCCGAGTTCATCGTGGTGCTTGGATCGGATGATGACGGTCGTTCCAAGGTGGTCGAGGCCTTCGAGATGGACAAGAAAGGCAAACTGAAACCAATCGAGTCATAACCCATGCCGGCGTACACCCTGGTCGTGGAGGATCGCTTCGGATCGCTGACGCAGGAGTACACTTTCGAATCCGGAAGGCTG
>JAADHL010000359.1 GCA_013151875.1 Deltaproteobacteria bacterium | reverse complement strand
CGAGGCCGTCGACGCCATCGTGCGGATGGACATGGCCGCCTTTCACGACCACGTCGTCAAGACCGGGGACACCATCTGCGGCAGGGCGCCGATCATGACGCTGCTGGAGGCCGTGCCGGGCAGCGCGACGCCGGTGCCGCTGAAGTTCGATACTTCCGGCCGCATGACCGGCGACTGGACGAACACGGTTTCATATCAGTCCGTCGTCTTCTACCTGGGACCGAACCAGGGTCCCTTCAAGGGCGTCACTTTCCTGGACGGCAAGGAGCAACGGATGCTGCTGGAACTGGCCCGCAAGACCCTGAAACGGCACCTGTCCGGAAAGCCCCTGCCCGACCCGGAAAAGGATTGGAAGGAAATCCCGAAAAATCTGGCCAGGGACTTCGGAGTGTTCGTCACGCTGAAGGAACATGGCAACCTGCGGGGTTGCATCGGGTCGATCCTGCCGGTCGAGCCTCTGTACAAGGGGGTGATCCGGAACGCGGTAAACGCCGCCAGTCACGACCCGCGTTTCCGGCCCATGACCATGGCCGAGGAGCCCAAGGTGTCAATCGAGATATCTGTCCTCACGCCCCCGAAAGAGGTGTTCGAGGCCAGGGACATCCGAATAGGAAGGGACGGGGTCATTCTGGAACACGGGCACAGCCGCGCGGTGTTCCTGCCCCAGGTCGCCCCGGAACAGGGTTGGGACCTGGACACCACGCTGACGCATCTCGCGCTGAAGGCCGGCCTGGCGGGTGATGCGTGGAAATCGGATACCCGCTTCAAGACCTTTCAGGCCCAGGTGTTTCACGAGGAAACCATGAATTAGGCTGAAGGGTCGGTCGTCTTCGACCGGCTGCATGCGGCCGACTCCTGGTCCACTCGGCCGCTTCAGTACAAGCGGCCAGCAGGGTTTCGAGCGACAATGAGCGCCAGGGATTCATTTGGTTCCTCCGTTAGCAACGAAAAATTCAGGTGGTCACGCTTGTCCGCGTTCGTGCTGGGCATGTTCACAATCGGGGCCCAGACCGCCCTGCTGCGCGAATACCTGGTGCTGTTTCAGGGCAACGAACTGGCCATAGGCTTCTTTTTCGCGTGCTGGTTTACCTGGGTGGCGGCCGGGGCCACTCTGAGCGGGCGTCTGGCCGGCTTCGGCTCGTTCATGACCCAGCGCGCCGGCTCTTTTCTTGCCTTGTATCCGCCGGCGGCCATGTTGGGATTGCTGGCGCTGGTCGGCGCGCGCCATTTGGCGGGGATCCCTTCCTATGAACCCATGACACCAGGGGCGCTGTTCTTTTGGGCCTTCGCCGCCTCGGCCCCTGTCAGCTTCCTGACCGGCCTTCTGTTTCCGGCGCTGTGCAATTTGAGCGCAGCCGAATCCCGGTCGGGCGCCTCCATCGGCTACGTGGCCGAGGCGTCAGGCGCCTTCATTGGGGGTATCCTGGCTACCGCGGCCCTGTTCGCGGGCCTGGACGGCATCCAGTTGATCGCGCTCCTGGGGCTGGGGCCTGTTGTTCTTTCCGCGGCGCGCGCCTACCAATCGGGCAGTTGGACTTCAATTATCGCTCCTGTTCTGGGCGTGGTGTCCGTGCTTCTTTTCCTTGCGCCACCCACCTCGGATTCCCTGCGGGATCGGATCGCCCAGGTCCGACTTGAATCCAGCCTGGAAGGTGGAAAACTGATCGAAGAACGCCACACGCCTTATCAGATGCTCTCGGTTGCCAGGCTTCCGGGGCAGAAGGCAATCCTCGCCGACGGCGCCCTGGAGGCGGTTTTGCCCCCCGGACCCGAGGTTCAGGCAACGGCCGCCTTGCTCGCGTCCGAGCCCCGTTCCCGGCGCAGGGCCGTGGTCCTTGGTCAGGGCGGCTTTCCCATTGCACTGGCCCTGACCGGATACTTCGACAAGGTGGAAATAGTGGCCCTGGACCCAGCCGCCGGCGATGTGTTTGAAAAGACAGCCCCCGGCGGCGCGAATTCTCCGGTGTTCAGGTCCGGGGACCCCAGAGAATTCGTCCGGACCGAAAACGGATCCGCGGACCTGTACCTGATCGCCACGCCCGAACCAGGGACCCTCCTTGCGAACCGCATGTACACCAGGGAATTCTTTCTTTCGCTGGCCCGTCACATGGCCCCCGGCGGCATTGTGGCCGTGCCTTTCAGGTCCGCTGAAAACTACGTGGGCACCGAGTTCCTCCGGTACGGTCAGTCCATCTGGAGGACACTGGCCGGGGCATTCACGGTCCTGAAGATCGTGCCGGGTGAAACGGCCGTGATAATGGCGTCCAACGACGGGGGCCGGCTCTCGTTGGATCCCGCGATCCTCAAGGAAAGATACGAGGCGTTCGCCCCGAGGCCCCATCCGTTTCCCGCGTCCGGCTTTACGGACCTGGTAAAACCCGAACGGATCGAATGGGCGCGAAAGACATATGGTTCCTCATCAGCGCCCGGCGACCTGATAAACCGGGACGACCGTCCGCTCACGCCCTTCCTCTATTTGATGACCATACTCAGACAGTCCGACACCCCCGGTTCCAGGCTCCTATGGTCCATGCACGAGTCCGGACCTGGCCTGGCGTGGGCAATGTTGGTCCTCCTGCTGATCGTGATCACGCGCAATCGCATCCGTATGAAACAGCGCGTCGAGGGGTTTTCGGCAGGCGTATTCATGTCCATGGTCGGCGCGGCCTCGATCTCCGCATCCGTCGCCCTGCTGGCGGCCTTCCAATCGGTGCTCGGCGCGGTCTATGGCGAGGTCGGCGCCGCTACAGGCATCTTCATGGCCGGTCTGGGCCTGGGGGCGCTGGCGTCGGCCCGGCTCACGCGCCGTATTTCGGAACGCCCTGCCCTCTTGATTTCCATAGGATTCACCGCTGTCGCCGCTCTGGTCATGGCAGCCGGTCCAACGGCCATCAAGACCAGCCGCGACCTGGACCCGAACGGAGCGCGTCTGCTTTTTGGCGCAATGTTCCTTATCGTCGGCGTGGTTACAGGGGCGGCTTGGCCCCTGGCGGCCGCGATGATGGGCAAAACCAGGGCCGCGTCACGCCTCGAGGCCGCCGATCACTGGGGCGCGGCGGTCGGGTCCGGAATCACAGGCGTCTTCGTGGTCGCAATGTTCGGCCTGCAGTCCGCCTTCCTCCTTCTGGCCGGACTGTTCGCCGTGGCCGGAGCGGCCTTGGTATTCGACTCCTGGCTTGCCGGAACGGCCGGGTCGGTTTTTATGCGGTCCGGACTGGGCCGGGCGCTCGCCTTTGGGTCGTTCCCTTCCGGTGTCGGTCCAGGCCTGATCACATTCGTCATCGTCGCGTCGCTGCTGGTCCTGCACGGGGCAAGTTCCCCAGATCCCGGCATGAATCCCAGGATTGACACGGCGAACCTCCAAAAACACG
>JAADHL010000254.1 GCA_013151875.1 Deltaproteobacteria bacterium | reverse complement strand
AAGAAGAACGGACCAGACGCATTCGCTGAGATATATCTGGCCGAGATGGGCTCGGTCCAGCGCCTGACCGGAGACAACAGCCTGCCTCCCACCCTTGTAGGGGCGAAAACAGTGGTTGTGGACGGCAAGGTATGGAGTTTCGGCGGATTGACTGCCGACGCCTTCCCCGACGCCGGGCCCATGGTGTTCGAAGTCGATGGTTCCGGAACAATAAAGGCTCGCCAAGCCCTGATTTCGCCCGAGGACCGCAAGACCCTCGAGCGGGTCTTTCACAGCGCCACCCCCCTGTCGGACGGCAAATCGGTTCTCATCGCCGGCGGTTATCGCCAGGGTGCGCAGGCGCTCGACACGTGGGCGCTGGTGGAAATCAACGCCGACACCATCAGCATCACGGCCAGAGGCAAACTTTCCAGCGGACGCATCGGGCATGAGGCCACGCTGATCAGGGGAGGCCTGCTGCGTGGCTCGGTGCTGGTCACGGGCGGGCTGAACGCATTTGGTACAGGCGCCCTGCTTTCCTCCGACGCTGAGTTATTCCTGTCGCTGAATTGAATCGCGGCGGGCACGCGGTCGAATCATGTCCTTTCTCTGATTGACAGAGACGAAGATTGAGACCGTTTTCACAGTTGTCCCCCAAGATCCTCATTACGCTGCTGGCCGTTCCCGCGCTCTTGATCTTTGCCCTTCTGCTGCATCCGGGATGGACCCTGGCCGCTGTGGCGACGGCCGCTGTTCTTGTCCTGATTGGCGGGGCTTTGGTTGCGGTCCAGGCTCGCCTGGTCAGGAACGCTACATCCGCCCCCCCCATTGGAGGAGGGTTGTTTCGCGCGGGCGCGGCCGTATTCCTGGCGTCCGCCGGCATCCTGGTCCTCTTGTGCGCACCGGGCCCCTATTTCAAGGACGGTGGGGAACTGGCGGCATCGGCCCATGTCCTGGGCGTGCCGCACCCCACCGGATTTCCCCTGTTCTGCATGCTGGGCAAGGCCTTTGACCTGCTGCCCCTGGGCAATGCCTTTTTCAGACTCAATGTCATGTCCGCGGTCATGACGGCCCTTGCCGCGGCCTTTGCCTTTGCTCTGGCCGTGCGCATCGACGCAAAAACCGGCCGGTCGGACAGTATGAAACACATGATCGTATTCCTGGTCGCGCCCACGTCGTTCCTGGCCAGCAACACTGTGTGGCTGCACGCCACCACGACCGAAGTCTATGCGTTGTCGGCGGCCGGTCTGGCTGCCACGATTTTCCTGTTCACGGGCGCTGTCCTCAAGCGCGACGCCAGACTGATTGCCCTGGGTTGGTTCGGTGTCGGAATCGGACTGGGGGGACACGTCACATGGCCGATATACGGTGGCATGGCCGGCCTCGTCGTGTCGATCGGACCCATGCGTCGCGCCTTTGGGGGCTGGAAAGGGGCCGCATACGTGACCGCGGGCCTTGTTGCCGGTGCCATGGTCGTCCTCTACCTGCCGTTTGCGGCGTCACGCGACCCGATCATGAACTGGGGCGACCCGTCCGGGCTGTCCGGGCTGTGGGCCCACCTGTCGGGCGCGCGGATACGCCACTCCTTCAATGATCAAATTGCCAGATTCAACCTGGCGGAGCTGCGCGCTCACGCCTCGATGGCGGCCGGCATACTGTGGCAGGGCACCGGGCCGGTATGGCCGCTGGCGGTCCTCGGCGCCGTTTGGAGCAAACGACGGACGCCACTTATCGGCCTGGTCCTGCTGGGCGTGCTCGCTGCCGATTTCATGTTCGCCTCGTGGGTCAACCCCATGGGAACCTGGGACCTCCAGACCCTCGTGTCCGGGACCTGGGCGATTTCCGTACTCGCTGCGATCGGCGTCGCCGGCCTGTGGCGCGGCGCGAAAAGCGGATGGGGCAGGACGGCGGTGGCAGTCATCGCGGTGACCGCGGTAGGCCTGCAGGCATGGATGGCTGGGGCGGACCGGGACATGACGACGGTGAACGGCCCGCACGACATCAGTTCCGGACTGCTGAAAGCGGCCCCAATCGGCGCCTCGCTGCTGACCACGTCCGACGACCTTTCGGCCGGGCTTGCGGCCCTCCAGGTCGTTGAAAACGCTCGACCGGACATACTTCAACTGGTGCGTCAACATATTTCGGACACCGGATACGTCCGGCGCCAGGTCAGGGCGCATCGTGCCTTCCCCACCGACACCGAACTGCTTCGGACCCTGGATGAAAGGCCCTTCGAATCGAATGGTGAGAGCGCCGCCGAATCCCAGTACAGGCTTCTTTCAATCCTCGACGGTAGAGGATCTGTTTTCGTGGAACCTGGGAATTCAGGGACGGATTCCGGAATACGCAGGTCGCTCGATCCTGGTTTTCCGGCCTACAGTCTGAGGCGCGACGCGGTGGTCGATGGCGCGGACCTGATCAGGGAAGTCCACAGTGCGCTTGACGACGCGTTGAAATCCCTGCCCGGTTGCGACCGGTGGGGCAAAGCCTATGTGGGCGTGTTCCTCAGGCTGCTGGCCATGCACGCGGTCCTTGCCGGCGCCGGGGACGCCCTGGCCATTGACATCCTGCGCAAGGCTCTGTTCCTCAACCCCGGTGATTCCAGGACCCTCCAGAACCTCGGGGTGCTGGTGTTCAATTCGGGTCGGCGTGACGAGGGTCTGGAATTGATGCGCCAATCGGTCTCTATCGACGCCGCCTACGTCCGCGGCTGGAAAACATTGGCACGGTACGCCGCGATTGCGGGCCTCGCCGATCTGGAATCCACGGCACGGGCGCACACAAAAGCCCTCTCCCAATGACGGAATCGATCCAGATACCGGAATCGTGGGGATATTCCCATATGACCATGACAAACGGACCCAGGCGTGTTCGAAAAGGTGCATCGTTCAGTTGCCGAACGGCCCAAGTGCGCCGGCTGGGCGCGAACACGCCAAGGAAACAGTGGTAGAATCACGCGCTTGTCGGCGAAGGAAAGAAGCAATGAAACCCCTGATTGCAATCGTGGGAAGGCCCAACGTGGGCAAGTCCACGCTGTTCAACCGGATACTGGGGCGCAACAAGGCCATCGTGGAGGACCGTCCCGGCGTTACCAGGGACCGCCACTACAGCGACTCCGAACATGGTGGGCGGGCCTTCGTCCTGGTGGACACGGGAGGGTTCGACCCTGAGGCCGGAGAGGGGATGCTGGCCCTGATGAAGCGGCAGGTGGCCGTGGCCGTCGAGGAAGCGGACGCGCTGGTGGTTGTGGTGGACGCCACCGAGGGTCTGACCCCGGTGGACGAGACGGTCTGGGGGGTCGCCCGGGCCGGGGGCAAGAACATTTATCTTGCCGCGAACAAGTTGGACGCCCCCTCGCAGAATGCGCTGATCGCGGATTTTTATCGGCTGGGAGTGGAT
>JAADHL010000270.1 GCA_013151875.1 Deltaproteobacteria bacterium | reverse complement strand
TCATCATAGAGGATGAACGGGCCATGAGGAGCTTCCTCGTGGACACCCTGAAGGGTTCGGGCATAAGCGTTGACGAGGCCGAAAACGGTGATGCCGGCCTTGCCGCCGCAAAGGCCAGGCAATACGCCCTGGTGCTCACCGACCTCAAGATGCCTGGGCTTTCCGGGATCGACCTTGTAAAGGCGTTGCGCGGTCTCGACGACCCGCCGGAGGTGGTCGTCCTGACGGCCTACGGCACGGTCGAGGACGCCGTCGAAGCCATGAAGGCGGGCGCCCTGGATTTCATGGAAAAGCCGGTGTCCGGTCCCGATCAGGTCAGGGTGGTCGTCGAGCGCGGCATCCAGAAACACGGTCTGATCATCGAGAATGAGCGTCTGCGGACGGCGGGCGTCCCGATCGTCGATTTCAAGGTGGCTGACCGCCGCATGAAGGAGGTGCTGGAAGGACTCGGGCGCGTGGCGGCCACTGACTCGACGGTGTTGATCCTGGGCGAGAGCGGGTCGGGTAAAGAGGTAGTGGCCAGGGAACTGCATCGCCTCAGGTTTCCCCGCGGGGCCCCGTTCGTGGCCCTGAATTGCGCCGCCGTTCCCGAAAATCTGCTTGAATCCGAGCTGTTCGGACACGAAAAGGGCGCGTTCACCGGCGCTGTATCTCGCAAACTCGGGGTCATGGAGACCGCCTCGGCTGGAACCCTGTTCCTGGACGAGGTGGGTGAGATGCCGCTGAACCTGCAACCTAAACTGCTGAGGGTCCTGGAGACCCGCGAATTCAAACGGGTGGGTGGGGTTCGAGACCTGACCACCGAGACGCGCTTTGTAGCCGCCACGAACAAGGACCTGAAAACCGCGGTCGCGGACGGACGGTTCCGCGAGGACCTGTTCTACCGTCTTAACGTGTTTCCAGTCACCGTTCCACCACTCAGAAAGCGTCCAGACGACGTGGAGGCCCTGGCGGCGCACTTCGTCGCGTCGTTCAGCGCAAGGCAGGCCATGGGGTCTCTCCGGCTGGATGACGGCGCTGTTTCAGCGCTCAAGTCCTACGACTGGCCGGGCAACGTCCGCGAGCTGAGAAACGTGATCGAAAGGGCGGCCATCCTGTGCGACGACGGCGTCATCCGGGTGGAAGACCTTGGGCTTCCGGACCCTTCGCAGCGCGAATTCGGAAAGCAGGGCCTGCTGGCCGCCCGCGAAAGGGAGACGATCCTGAACACCCTGAACCAGGTCGAGGGGAACAGGCGCCTGGCCGCCGACCTCCTGGGCATCAGCCTCCGCACCCTCCAGTACCGCCTCAAGCAATACGGTCTTGTTGATAAATAGGTGCAGATAATGCACTCCCCAGTGCAAGGACTGCACTTGTTCCGTGTCCTGCCGGCATGAACGGCAGGCCCCGGGGTCCGCTTCACGCCCTGGCATGGCCCATGCAGAAGATCCGGGTGAACGCCGGAATGGGCCGGTGGTGAATTTTAGCCCTGGAGGAACCAGATGAAGAGGCATGAGATGAAAAGGACACTGACGTTTTCACTGGCGATGGTGGCCGTGACGGCCGTATCGATCGTTGCCTTCGCACAGCCCTACGGGCGTGGAGGAGGTCGCGAAAAAGGACCCGGATTCGGCCCTGGGGGCAGGGGGCCAGGGCCGGGGATGATGATGATGGGCAGGTGCCTGATCAACTCGCCCGACCTGGACCTGACCGACGAACAGCGTTCAGCGATCAGGGATATTCGCGAGACCGCCCGCAAGGAGATGCTGGCCGGCCGCGACGAGATGAAGAACCTGAGGGATTCCTTCATCAACGCCTTCGCCGACCCGAATGTTCCCGAATCCAGGCTCAAAGAGATCAGCGACTCCATCCATGCAAAGATGTCCGCCTTCAAGGATCGGCGGTTCGCGGATTTCATGAAAGTGAGGGCCGTCCTGACCCCCGAGCAACTGGGCAAGGTCCCGGGCATCGTCAAGGAATGCCGGTCCCGCCGTGGCGGTTTTCGTGGCGGCCGGCGGTAAATGCCCCGTCCCAATCCTTCCAAACGACATCATAGCCGTTTCCGGCAACGACCTTTCGGACCTCATCCGGAGAGCGGAGATCACTCACTGAAAACTGTTCGCCCTGGTCACGATGTCCTTCGTAGGCTCCGGGCGCAGTGCGGGATCCAGCGCTCATCCTGGTGATGCCCAACGGCAACAGATTGTCGCGCAAACGGGCGCTTTCCCGGGTCGAAAGGACCAGGCCCGCGTCCGGAAGCAGCAGGCGCAGGGCGCAGATCAATTGGGCGAGCTGTCGATCGTCGACGACCGAACGCGGTCTGAATCCACCCTCCGCGGGACGCAGGCGCGGAAACGACACGCTCACCTGCGAGCGCCAGAACCGGTGCATAAGGTACCTTGCGTGCAGACCGGTATAGAACGCATCCGTTACGAAATCACCCAGGCCCAGTAGGGCGCCGATGCCAAGCATCCTGATACCCGCCTCGCCCCCGCGTTCCGGTCCCTCCAGGCGAAAACGAAAATCCTTTTTCGGTCCGTAGGGATGAAATTCAGGGTAGAGGCCCTGGTCGTAGGTTTCCTGATACAGGGTAAGGCCGTCCACCCCTGCATCGACCAGACGACGGTATCCGGCCCGCGTCAGGGGAAACACCTCAATCGACAGTGAACTGAACATCGGCGCCACCAGGCGCACCGCGTGTTCCAGGTAGTCCAGGCCCGCGAATTTTGGGGCCTCGCCGGTCAGCAGCAGGATGTCGCGAAACCCCAGCCTGCGCAGGTGTTCCGCCTCGCGCACTATCTCGCGGTCGTTCAGGGTCTTGCGTACCAGGCCGCGGTTGTCCGCGCTGAATCCGCAATACAGACAGCCGTTGCTGCAGTGGTTCGAAAGATAAAGTGGGGCGTACAGCCGGATGGTGCGTCCAAAACGCTGCATGGTGACGCGATGGGCCAGACCGGCCATTGTTTCCAGCTGAACATCGCTGATCCGGGGCGACAACAGGCACAGATAGTCATCGATCGACGGCCTTGTCCGTGAAAGAGCCCGTTCGATGTCCGCGTCCTCGACCCGGTCCACACGGGCGACAAGATCCGCCGCCGGATACTGTTGCAGAACGTCGAAAAAGCTCAATTACTTCTCCCGCAGAAAACCGGTCAGGGGACTCGACGCACGCGCCTTGCCGCGCCGCGGACCAAGACCGGCCAGCCAGGCCATACGCCCCGCCTCGACCCCCTTTCTGAACGCGAGGCCCATGGCTGCCGGGTCAGCCGTGTCGGCCAGGGCCGTGTTGACCAGGACCGCGTCCGCCCCCATCTCCATGGCCTCGGCGGCATGGGAAGGCGCACCTAGACCGGCATCGACCACCACCGGCACATTGGCCTGCTCGATGATGATGCCGACGAGGTCACGGGTGCG
>JAADHL010000379.1 GCA_013151875.1 Deltaproteobacteria bacterium | reverse complement strand
CCGCCACGGGACATTCATCAGGATCCGGGAAGAAAGGGCCATTTCCAATGGGGATCAACTGCGGATTGGACATGGCCTGTTCAACGTGGAGATAAAGGGCAAAAAGCGCCGGCCCGCGCCGGATGGCTCCTCATGGCTGGGTTCTTCCGGCATGGAGGGTGATTATTTCGGCCGCCTGTTGCGCCTGGGTCCAGAGGATGTGGTCATCGAAGCCCACCTCCTGAAGGCCCCAGAGACGACGATCGGACGAACGGGCGGTGACATCCTGATGCCCGATGACCCGTTCGTTTCCTCCAGACACGCCGCCTTCGTGTGGAAGGCGGATTCCTGTGTTCTGAAGGACCTGGGAAGTACAAATGGATGCTATCTGAGGGCCAGGAGCCGTGTAGCCCTCAATGACGGAGATCATCTGCTGCTTGGCCATCACGTCTTCCTGTTCAGGCGTTCCGGCCAAACGGCAAAACAGGAAAAACACCCATGAAGGCGAACATGACGGACGATCACGAACAACGAAGGTCCAAGAGGATAGAATACAACGTAGAGGTCGGGGTCAGCACCGATGCCAATTTCTTCACCGGGTTCATCCAGAACATCAGCGAAGGGGGCCTCTTTGTCGCGACGCACGACCCCCTGGACGTCGGGTCCGAACTCCAGGTGAAATTCACCCTTCCCACGCTTGATGATGAGGTCAGCGCCAGGGCGGTGGTCCGCTGGGTCCGCCCCTACGACGAGCGCAACCCGGATGCGGTCCCCGGCATGGGCGTCCAGTTCCAGGAAATCATTCCCGAAAAGGCCACTGCCGCCATCAACGACTTCATCAAGCAGCGGGAACCCGAGTTTTTCGAAGACTAGCCGTCCCCCAGAAGCCCCTTTTTGGTCAGGAAGTCTTCCACCTTCAGATTCAGCAGGTCGGGCTGTTCGATCGGCAGGGTATGCGTGCCGCCCTCCACCCTCAGCAGCTCGGCGCCTTCGATGGCCTCGTACATCTCTTCGGAAAGAAAAAACGGCGTGAACGTATCGTTGGTCCCACCGACCACCAGGGTGGGTTTTTTGAGGGTCGACATGTACGGCCTTGCATCGTGCTCGGCCGCGCTGGCCAGCATAGTCAGAAACAGCTCCAGATCCACGCCCGCGAGATGCTCCAGATAGGGCATCAACAGTTCCCGATCGATCAAGCGTCCGTCCAGTTCGGTCAATGTGGCCAGAAAATAAATCAGGTTGGTGGGGACCAGAGTCTGCCACATCTTGGTGACTCCCTCCTTGTTGCCCAGCACCAGCGAATACAGCACGGGCAGGGCCGAGCGCAGAAAGGTGTTGCCGTGGAACGTGTCCAGGGGCCGACCTGGGGCCCCGGCAACCAGGATCAGGGCTTTGAATCTCTGGGGACGTCGATGCGCCGCGTCAAGCAGTATCTGCACCCCGAGGCTGTAGCCGATATGCACCGCTGAATCGAACCCATGGTGATCCATCACGGACCAAAGGTCTTGAATGCAATCGTCCATGGTCAGGTTTCGGTAATCGGCGGGCGCCTCGGAGAGCCCATGTCCCCGATAGGCCCACCTGACGATGCGCATCCTGTCCCTGAAGTACCTGATCAGATACCAGTAGAAAGTGCCGTTGCACACGATACCGTCGGTAAGGACCATCGGGGGGGCGTCTTTGGGACCAAACGCCTCCCAGTACAGGCGGGTGCCGTCATGCGCATCCACGAAGCCTGATGAATCCGGTTCAGGGGGCGACTTTGCGGCGAATCCTTTCCGCTGCACCGTCAGTCCTGTTTGAGGCGATCATGAGCCGCGGCCACTTCCGAGGCCTTGAATACCGAAAACAGGGGCAGCCCCTCTTTCGAGCAGGCATCGGCGCCACCCTCGTTCCGATCCACCAGGACCATGGCCCCGACTGGGTTCAAGCCGTGTTCCCTGACGGCCAGCAAGGCCTCCAGCAGGGAACCTCCAGTGGTAAGCACGTCTTCCAACAACAACACCTCGGCGCCCTCGGACACCCCGTAAAGGCCCTCTATGCGGTTGGCCATTCCGTGCCCCTTGGTCTTCTTGCGTACCAGAAAGCCGGGCAGGATTTCATCCGCCTCCATTGCCTTCAGCATAAACGCCGTCACCAGCGGATCGGCGCCCAGCGTGGGGCCGCCAACAGCCTTGACCGGGCTCATTTGGCGCCTGTACAGGTCATACATGACGCGGCCGCACAACAGCGCCCCCTCCGGAAGCAGGGTCACCCGACGGCAATCCATGTAATAGTCGCTGCGCTTGCCCGAACTCAACACCACGTCCCTGCGTTCGAAGGCGACGCGCGCCACCAGGTCCAGCAGTCGATCACGGTCCTCCATCGATCAATCCCCCGATGCGTTCGTTTCGGTCTTTTCGTGTGATTCCGGCGGCTTGTCCTCTTTCTTTTTTTTCAGGCCCAGTATCTCATCGACCTCGGCGCCGTCCAATGTCTCCTTTTCCAGCAGACGCCCAGCCACGGTCTTTAATTCCTCGAAGCGTTCAGTGAGGATATCGACCGCCCTGTCGTTCGCGTCCATCAGGAATCTCTTGATCTCCCGGTCTATACGCTTCGCGGTGGCCTCGCTCAGTTCACTCTGGCTGGACAGTTCCCTGCCCAGAAAGACCATTTCTTCGCGCTGGTCGAAGCGCACGGGTCCCAACACCGACATGCCCCATTGCGACACCATTTTTCGGGCCAGGTCGGTGGCCATTTGGATATCCTGACCGGCTCCGGTGGATTCCTGTTTAAAAACAATTAGTTCAGCGGCGCGACCACCCATGGCAATCGCCAGCCTCATCAGAAGAAACTCCTTGGTCATTGTATAGCGGTCCTCTTCCGGAAGCTGTTGCGTCATGCCCAGCGACAGGCCGCGGGGAATTATGGTGACCTTGTGCACCGGATCGGTTCCAGGCAGGCATCTGGCCACGATGACGTGCCCGGCCTCGTGGTACGCGGTGGTCCGGCGCTCGTGTTCCGACATGACCAGGCCCCTGCGCGCCTTGCCCATCATGACCTTGTCCTTGGCCTCTTCCACGTCCTCCATGAAAACGGAATCCCTTTCCTTGCGCGCGGCCAGCAAAGCGGCCTCGTTGACCAGATTTTCCAGGTCGGCGCCCACGAAACCAGGGGTCCCCCTGGCGAGCACGGCCAAATCCACGTCATCGGACAGGGGCACGTTCCTGGTATGGACCTTCAGGATTGCCTCCCTGCCTTTCAGGTCGGGGGCTGGTACAACTATCCGCCTGTCGAACCTGCCGGGACGCAGGAGCGCAGGGTCCAGGACATCCGGCCTGTTGGTGGCCGCCACCAGGATGACCCCGCGGTTGGACTCGAAACCGTCCATCTCGACCAGGAGCTGGTTCAGGGTCTGTTCACGCTCATCGTGCCCGCCC
>JAADHL010000297.1 GCA_013151875.1 Deltaproteobacteria bacterium | reverse complement strand
ATGGGGCAGGCTGGCAACGGTGTGGACGTTGCCGTTTCCATAGTACAGGCAATTGGTCAGAATCTGAGAGCTGCCCTCGGCCGCGGCCTTCTCGACGGGCATCGTGGTTGCCAGGATGGTACCGGCCTTGATCCTGAATTCGATCATGGCGAGGCCGGTCGGCGTCCTGACCAGTTCCAAAGGTCCGACCTTCATGTCCTTGAACACCGTTGCCGCGGACGGGCCCCATCCCTGGAGGTCGTCGCCGGTAATCATGGCTGGGTTCCGGAACAGGAAATGATCGGTGTATCGCGCCAGTCCATCCGGCGTGAACATGTAGTATTCGCGCCACGCGGCGCCTTGAGGATGGTGCGCCGCCTTCCCGGTGTCCGGAACGGTCAACTGCACCGGCTCCAGGTCCAGTTTGGGATGCACCACGTACCAGTAGTAGACGTCCCTGGGCGCCTCGGCCTCCACGATCTGTCCCGTCCCGTCGTCCATGCGCAGCCTGACCGTGGTCCAGTCGACGCCGCCGTCGGAAGATGTGTGTTCCACCAGGGTGGAATAAGCGAGGCCCATGCCGGCCTGTCCCGCGGCGTAGATGTTCGCGGGTGTTTCCTTGAGGAGCCAAGGGTCGAAATCGTCGGACAGCAGGTCTTCCAAAGACAGATGGGCCACCAGGAAGGCGGCCTCGTCAAGGTGATTGACGGGCAGCGATCCCAGGACCTGGGCCAACTGTTCCTGGAGTTCAACGGGTATCTGGGAAAGCCGCAGCAGGAAGTCCTTGACGATGAAACCGGGCAGGGCGGGAAGCAGGTCCATCGCGGCCTGGGAAATCTCGCCGGCGTGACCCGAGTCGAACACGGGTCCATCGGGTGTGGCCGTGATCACCGCCGGGTCCAGGCCGCTTGCATGGCCTCCGATGAACCAGGAAGCGGCGACGCCGGAATCGGGGCAGTCGTATCCACCCGCCGACATCGGGACAGGGGCGGCGGGCGCCTTGAGTACCGAGCGGGATGCCTGCGGGTTGGGTGTCTGTTCGACGAACCTGCCCGCGGAGGTAAACCTGGGCCCTGGGGGCCAGTCCGCGGACGCGGCTGCTGGAAAGAACACTGCGCCCCAGAGCGCGATCAGGAATTTTCGAGTCATGATTCCTCCAGTGGTGATTCTTCCGGTCATGATTTGTACGCCTGCGAGTCCCTCAATCATATACTGCTTCCGGGTCGAGGGTTCGCTTGACATTGTCAGTGTTCATGCAGGATACATGGACCGGTTCGAGGGCTGCATGGCCAGGTGTGTAATGGGGGCTTGAATTGTGAAGGCCGTTTTGATCGAAAACGCCAAGCGGATAGTGGTCAAGGTGGGCACCAGCCTGTTGACCGGGTCCGACGGGCTGCTGGACCCTGCGGCAATAGACCGCCTGGCGGCTGGGATCGGGCGTGTGGTACACGATGACCGCCAGGTGTTGGTCGTGTCCAGCGGGGCAATCGGCGCTGGTCTGGCGCCGTTGGGACTGAAGTCGCGCCCCAGGACCCTTCCCCTGAACCAGGCTGCCGCGGCCGTGGGCCAGAGCGCCTTGATGGAGGCGTGGCGTGGGGCATTCGGCCGCGAGGGCATCATCGTGGCGCAACTGCTGTTGACGCGTGACGGGTTGTCCGATCGCAAACGATATCTCAACGCGCGCAACACGGTCACAGCGCTTCTGGATCATGGTGTTGTACCTATAATCAACGAAAACGACACTGTCAGCGTCGACGAGATCCGCTTTGGCGACAACGACATGCTTTCCGCGCTGGTCGCCAATCTGGCGGATGCGGATCTGCTGGTTGTACTGACGGACGTGCCCGGACTCATGACCGGGGATCCGAGGACCGACAATGAGGCGCGTCTGATCTCTTCGGTGGATGTGATTACGCCGCGGATCGAGGAGATTGTGGCGCGAGGGGCCAGCAACGTGGGAGTCGGCGGGGGCATGCGGTCCAAGATCGAGGCGGCGCGGATCATGCTGGAGGTGGGGGTGCCGTGCGTCATCGCGGACGGCCGTGATGAGGATCCCCTGGGGCGCATATTCGACGGTGAAGAAATCGGAACGGTGTTTGCCGGACCGGCCGGCCCGATGAGCGCGAGACGTCGTTGGATAGCCTTCACGCACGGTCCTTCCGGTGACGTGATTGTGGACGAGGGGGCCAGGGCGGCCCTGGTGGAGCACCAGAAAAGCCTTTTGCCCAGCGGAGTGGTGGATGCAAGCGGCGATTTTCATGCCGGGGACACCGTGCGCATCGTGGTCGAGGGCCAGGGTGAATTCGCCCGGGGAATCGTGAATTTTTCCACTGACGAGGTCCTTCGCCTCGCCGGCGCCGGCACCGATGAAATCGAGGCCCGCCTGGGCGCCAGGACATTTGACGAGGTGGTGCACAGGGATAATCTGGTGGTGCTTTGACGCCTAAAAAGGGGACCTGAACATGACCGTATCCAACGAAATGACGCTGACGGGAGAACGCGCGCGCGCGGCTTCGAGGGGGCTTGCCGTTGCGTCCACCAGGCGCAGGAACGCCGCGCTTGAAAACATGGCGGCAGCGATAATGGAGGCCCGGGCGGACATCAAGGCCGCAAATACCGAGGACCTCAAGGCCGGCAGGGAAGCGGGCCTGTCCGAAGCCATGCTGGACCGATTGGAGATGCACGACGCCCGTATCGAGGCCATGGCCAGGGGCGTGGCGCAGGTGGCCGATCTGCCGGATCCAGTCGGGACCGAGCTTTCGTGCACGATCCGGCCGAACGGCCTGGTCCTGAGTCGTGTCCGCGTGCCAATAGGGGTTGTGGCCATCCTGTTCGAGTCCCGGCCGAACGTGACCGCGGACGCGGCGTCACTGTGCATAAAGAGCGGCAACGCGGCCATTCTGAGGGGCGGCAAGGAGGCCATACGCACGAACTCAGCCATAGCGGACGTGTTTTCGGGCGCCCTTGACGGGGCCGGCCTGCCGCCTGATTCGGTGCAGCTTATGAGGACCACGGATCACGCGGCCGTGGGCGAGCTGTTGTCCATGGATCGTTTCATCGACGTGGTCATTCCCCGGGGGGGAAAGGCGCTGATCGAAAGGGTGACGCAAGAGGCCAGAATGCCGGTAATCAAGCACTTTGAGGGCATCTGTCATGTCTATGTGGACCGGGACGCGGACATGGACATGGCATCCGAGATCGCGCTGAACTCCAAGTGCCAGCGGCCCGGCGTCTGCAATGCCATGGAATCCCTGCTTGTTCACAAAGACGTGGCGGGCGTCGCACTGGGGCCGATCCTGGAGCGATTGCGCGACGCGGGCGTCGAGATCGTCGGGGACGACGGGACCCGCGCTGTCGCCCCCTGGGTGGGCCCGGCCAATGAAGATGACTGGCGCACCGAGTACCTGGCGTTGAAACTGTCGGT
>JAADHL010000093.1 GCA_013151875.1 Deltaproteobacteria bacterium | reverse complement strand
TGCTGATCGAGGGGCTGGAGGAGGCCGTGGACCTGGGCGGCGGCTATGTGCTGTTGTTCGGGTGCGCCGCCGGCGACGTGGGCATCGCGGCCCTGTTCGAGGTCACGGGAGGAGGTAACTGAAATGGCGACTTACCTTAGAGAACCGACGCTGAAGACCCTGGGCCTCGGCTCCGTTATCGACATCTTCGCGGGCGGCAGGCTGCCCGCGACCGCCGGCGAACTGGTGGACCGCGTATTCGGCCCGGCCGGGGACCGGGGGTCCCTGGTCATATCCGGCGCCAACGGGATCGTGGGCGCGGGCAAGACCATGCAACTGGGGTCCAGGCTGCTGCCGTACGGCGTGCGCATCGTGGGCCTGGACTTTCCGGGCGCTCCGGACGGCATCGGCGGACAGTACGCGGGCCTGGTGGGGTCGTTCGGCAAAAAGACGGCAGACGCGGTCATGGGCGGCATCGTGCGCATGAACTACGACGGCCGATCCCTGCCGACGGAGCTTTCCGGTTTCAAGCCCAGGTTCCTGCTGGAGGCGATTCCCGAGATCCTTGACGTCAAGCTGGCCCACTACAAGGTATTTCGCGAGGCGTTTCCCGGTATCGAGATCCGCTCGGTCACTTCCGGATTTCCTGCGTCGGAACTGGGCGTCGGCATCGCGCACCCGGCGTTCCCGCACCAGATCAACAAGGTATTCGAGGTGGTCGAGCCCGAGCCGTCGGACATCACGCGGCTGTTGTGGGCCCTGGGCCTGATCCCCGCGCCCGTGGGCGACAACTGGTCCTTCGTGTTGGACGTGCTGTTCTGCGGGATTACCCTGGCGGCCACGCGCTATCAGGAAGCCACCAACATGCCCGTATGGAAGATAGACAAGTTCGTGCGCAAACTGCTGGGACCGAATCCCCTGCGCGCCCACGACGCGATCGGGGCCAAGGGCGCCACGTTCCTGACGTGGTCGTGCCTGCACCACCTGGCAAAGACCTACGGCGAACTGTTCGAGCCCACGCCCGAGATCACGGCCCACAAGGACCACGGCCAGAACTGGTATCCAATGAACCACTTCCGCCCCTTGGTGAACTGGTCCATGACCGACGCCGAGGCCGACGAGTTCAGCGCCTGGATCCTGGGGCCGATGTTCCAGATGACCAGCCTGATGCTGCACGAAAACCGGGCTCACCTGTCGCACATGAACACGATCGGCGAGCTGTGCGCCCAGTTCCGCAAGGGCATCCTGGCCTTTGTTCGCAACATGGGTCCGGACGAGCCGGTGAAGGTGGTCGAGGCCTATCACAGGCTGCACCCACAGGCCGCTGGGCCTTCATGGCACCCCGAGGCCTTCGCCGCGATGGAGGGCCCCGAGTGGCAGCAACTCTACGTGAACGCCGAGCACGACGGCACCGTGGGCGTCATCACGATCGGCCGCGAATCGTACTGCTGGGAGGTTGACGCCGAATTGAACCGCGCCATCGACTGGCTCAAGGCCGCGGGGATCGAACGCGTCATCGTTACGGGTGACTTCCACCTTGCCACCCAGATGGTGGGCGCGGACACCAGCGATTTCTACGACGCACTGGGCGATGTTGAGAAAGGCAGGGCAATCACCCATGGCTGGACAGCAACGGCACGACGCCTGAACGACGATTTCGCGGTTTCGGTCGGGTTCATAAACGGCAAGCGTTGCCTGGGCGGGTTCCTGGAACTGCTGACGCACTGCCACTACCTGGTGTCAGTGGACGACGCCGGACTGGGCTGGCCCGAGGTGACACTGCCCGTGGTCCCGGGAATGGAGGCCTGCCACTGGCCCCTGCGCCGGACCGACGGCGAGGGTCGCGCGAAGCTGATCCGGATGCTGCTGGGCGGACGGTTCGTGAAGGCTTCCGACGCAAAGGGCTGGTTGGTGGATTTCGCGGGTCCCATGGACGATGCCCTCAAGACCGCGTGGCTGATCGCCTCGGGCGGGGACCACGGCCTGAAAAAGAGGCCCGTAAAGGAAGGCGCCCTGACCGGCGTGCCCACCGACGCGCCCGGTCTGGGCGATGCAAGCAGCCCATCCAACGCCGCGGCCCGCGAGGCCATCATGGCAACCGTCCGGAAATCATGCGGTGTTTCAGTGTCGGAGGCCCTGGCCGTCCAGGCCGACATGGCCGCGGACTTCCTGGCGTCAAAGACGTGCAACAAAGGCGCCGTGGGAATGGAATACACCAAGACCATGAAGGTGTGAGATGCAGGGGCCGACAATCCGTCAATGGATTCAGACAGGAAGCACCAGCGGCCCCAGCGCCAGACATAGAATCGTGATCAGCACCACGGCGATCAGGTTCAGCCTGATGCCCTCCTTGAACAGGTCGGATGCCTTCACCTTGCCCGAACCCATGATGATGGCGTTCGGGGGCGTGGCCACGGGCAGCACGAACGCAAGCGAGGCCGCCACCGCGGCGGAGGCCATCAGGACATAGGGTGGCTCATGTATGGCCTCGGCCAGGGCGGCCATGACGGGCATCAACAACGTGGCAGTGGCCGTGTTGGACGTGAGATTCGTGACGAACGCGGTCAGCAGGACCACCGACAGGATCACCAGTGGCAGCGGCAACGAGCCCAGACCTTGCAACTCGCCCGCCATCCACGTATCCAACCCCGAAGCGTGGAAGGCATCCGCAATAGCGAATCCTCCACCAAACAGCAACAGTATTCCCCAGGGAACACCATGCCGGACCTCGCTCCACGTCACCAGAGGTCGCTTGTCGCCTGTCCCGGCGGGCACCAGGCAGGCCAGGATCGCGGCGGCTATGGCAGGGACCGCGTCGCTTACCAGCCTGGGGGTGGTCAAGAGGTGGCTCCAGCCTGGAACGTGAAACGTCCCGACGGTCATCCCGGACCTCGTGATCCAGGCCACCGCGGTCAAAGCAAACAGAACGGCGGCCCGTTTCTCCGCGGTTGTCCAGGCGCCCAGCGCCCTGCGCTCCTCGTCCAACGCCTCTAGAGGGATACGTTTTCGGGGCAGGCCGCGACCAAGCAGCAACCCGGCCACCGGCAGCATCACGGCAACGATGGGCAGGCCGAATAGCATCCAGCCACCGAACGTAATGGACGGCAGGTTCGGCACCAGGTTCGGGGCCATCCCGGCAAGGACCAGGTTGGGGGGAGTACCCACCAGGGTCCCCATACCGCCGATTGACGCGCCGAATGCCACGGCCAGGAGCATGCGCACCGGAGTTTTCGCATCCTCGATACGGTTGGACACGGCCAAGGCTATCGGCAGCAGCATCAGCGTGGTGGCGGTGTTGGACAACCACATGGACAGGGCAGCCGTCACGACCAGAAAACCCCAGACGAGCCGCCTGGGGGAGCCCCCAAGTGTATGCAGGGTGGAAAGCGCCAGACGTCGGTGCAGACCGGACCTTTCTATGGCAA
>JAADHL010000002.1 GCA_013151875.1 Deltaproteobacteria bacterium | reverse complement strand
GCTATCCGTTCGAGACCATAGAGGACTTCCACAAGAGCGTGTTCCAGATGATTTCGTTCCGCCTCATGGGTGCGCGCATACTTCCCTCGCTGTTGGCAATGCTGCCTCAGACCGACATCTACCGCGAGTACCAGGACTCGGGGCTGCTGAAATTCCAGCCCGCGATGCTGCCCGAGTACATGGTGACCGGCCACGAGATCTGCGACGACGGGCACCTGCAGATAGGCGAAAGGCACAGGGCCAAGTTCGACTTCATCGCCGAACATCCCGACATCTTCCCCGGGTTCCTGCTGGCGGACATGGACACGAACATCCTGCCCAAGTTCGAGGTCCTGAAGGAGCACGGGTTCTACCCCTCCCGCGACCGCGAGGTCAGTCAGACCGATTCGTGCGGTGCCCACTCCCCCAAGGTGCCGACCGACCCGGTCACGGGCGCCATCAGCCGGCCCGAGCCATGAACGTTGGTTTTTCTTGCCGTTGTGGTCGGCTCGCAGGCTTGCCAAAGCTCGTTTTGGACCTTCCGCTGCTCAGGCGCAATCCGGGCGAATCCGCTCGGCGATCCATCTGACAACTCCTGCGTCAACCCTCCGAGCAGGGCTGCTTATGTACGATCTGCTCAACTGACCGTGTGGAAGTGCTCCCGATCCGTGACAGGTGAACGACGAGGAAGCGCACCCGGAAGATGATGGACCCCCGTGGGATGTTCAATCCGGGGAAAATGGGGGGTAGGGCAGGCCGCTGGGTCGGTTCTTCAGTTCTGATCCAGGGTGATGGTATAGACCGGGACCTGCGAGTCCTCACCGGCCGCCACCTTCACATAGTAGATGCCCTCGGCCAGGGCGCCGACATGCAACTTGGCCTTTCCGCTGGGCTTGGTGGTGTTGGAATCCAGTTCAACCAGCCCGCTGTCGTACAGCCATACATCCAGGTTCGCCGAAAGGGTCTCGACCACCACGTCCACGTCGGGTTTCTGGGTCACGGTAAATACGTACCAGTCCACGTCGTCGCCGGGACAGATGCTGTGCGTGGATATGGTTTCACCGTCAAAGATCAGGTTGGCCGACGCGGATTCGTTGTCCGGCTTGGTCTTGTCGACCTGATCGACGCAGCCGGACACGCACTGACCCTCGGCGGTGCACACGTATCCGAATGCGCAGGTCCCGCAGGCCGACCCAGGCGAGCACCCGTCCGTGCCGCATACTCTTCCCTGGCAACTGGGCGAACACGCGGCCTTCAGGGAAATAGTGTACTGGGGGACCTGCGCCAGGTCATCGACCGCTTTCAACCTCACGTAATAGGAACCACCGGGAATGTCCGGGACGGTAATCTTGGAAAACTGGCCCACGCCGCTGTCGTCGTCCGAGTCGATTTCGGTGAGGTCGGCGTCGTACAGCCACATCTCGGTGTTGCCCATGGCGCCGAACGTCTCGATCGTCACGTCGGCCAGTGTCCATGGCAGACTGAACCGGAACCAGTCGACGTCGTCCGCCGGACAGATGGAATGCGAGTCGGTTGAATCCTGAATCGCCAGAAAACCGGCGTGCGCCTCATCATCGTCAGACCCGGCCTGGTCCACCGAATCAATGCATGATGAAAGGCACAATCCTTCTTCACCGCACTCCAGGAAATCGCCGCATGAGCCGCAGGTCCCACCGCACCCGTCGTCCCCGCATTCCTTTCCGTCGCACATCGGCGCGCACTTGAATCCGTACTGCACTTTGTACGCGGGAATCTGGATGTCGCCGTCCGTTGCCTTTATCAGCAGGAAATATCGGCCCGCGGCCAGAGCATCGGCGTTGATGTTCGCGTATCCGGTGTCCGAGATGGCCGAGTCCAGTTCGACCATGTCGGTGTCGAACAGCATCACGTCGACCTTCCACTGGGCCTGGGTGGTGACCCATATCTGGATGTCGGATTGCATGTCCAGGTCGAACGAAAACCAGTCTTTGTCGTCGGATGGGCACAGGGACTGGGTCGCTGGAGTGTCCGGGAGCAGCAATGTCGATAATTCAGGGTCGTTGTCCGGCTCGAAAGGGTCCTTGCAGCCGGAAACACAGCCTTCATCTGGTTTGCACTCGAAGCCGTCCGGGCACGAATCGCATATGCCGCCGCACCCGTCGTCCCCGCATTGAACACCGGCGCAATCCGGCGCGCAAGCGCGTTCGAAAACGACCCAATAGCGTGGATTGGTCTCGGTATCATCGCCTGACTTGGCTTTCAGGAAATAGGTCCCGGCCGGCAGTTTGGCAGCCTGCACCAGCCCGGAACCACCCATGGTGGAGGTGGAATCAATCTCGGTTTTATCCTGGTCCAACAAATACACGTCGATGGACGCCTGCTTGGAAGTGGTGATCTTGACGCTGACCGCGGACGGTATGTCCAGGGTGATCGCGAACCAGTCCTGGTCCGTGTCGGGGCAGATGGTGTGCTCTTGCTGGACATCGGGAGTCAGGTCATTGTCGTTGGAAGGGTCGTCATCGGGCTCGAAAGGGTCCGTGCACGCGGCCTCGCAAATGCCCGTGTCCCAGTTGCACACCAGGTCGCCGAAGCAGGATCCGCAGGTGCCGCCGCACCCGTCGTCGCCGCAATCCCTGTCGGCGCAATCCGGGATGCAGGCGTCAGGTCCAGGGTCCGTGACGGCGTTGTCCCCTTCAGATGCGTCGGTCAGGACCTCCGCTCCGCTGTCCAGGAGCCAGTTCGGCAAGGGTATGTCCCTGGTGTCGTTGTTCGCCCCGCACGAAACCATGAAAACAAGTGAAATCGTGATTGTCGCCGGACGAGCCACCAGGTCCCTCTGCGAGGATTTCCAAACTGATTATATAGGTTATTGCCATATGGGGTCTGGGTCAAAGTAATTGCGCCTGTCGAATGCACGGTCCGGACGTATCACCGCATGGTGACGATCAGTTCCCGGCCCTTGGCAGTTACATCCGGCCTGCCGGCCTTCGCGAGATCGAATACCACCCTCACCGAGTCAGGGTGCCGGCCGACCCTGTAGCGCCTGATGAGCTTGCCTACCCTTCCCCTGGACCTGAGGGATCCGGAGCGTTTGATGCCGGGGATGTCCACGACGAACCTGGGTGGGGCTTCCAGCATCCGGGTCAGATAGCGTCCGGTGAGGTCCACATCCGCCCTGATCTCCACCTTGCCGCCGTCACCGGGGAGCGGCCTCACGGCCAGCAGTCTGCCACCTGATGAAACCGGTTCGATCTTGATGTGATCGGCTTGGATATGATCGGCCTGGATCGGCCCGACTTGGATCGGCCCGATTTCGACAGAAGCGACCGCTTCCGGTTTTGTTTCCGGTTGTACAACAGCGCTTTTCTTTTGGCTGGGTTCCTTTTGGCTGGGATCCTTTTGGCTGGGATCCTTGGTTCGTGATGGGAGCGTCGAGGGGACAACGGCGGA
>JAADHL010000139.1 GCA_013151875.1 Deltaproteobacteria bacterium | reverse complement strand
GGCGAATGCATCAACAGTACACACAGTGGTCGGATCGGGACGAGGCCCGTTTTCGCGAGGCGTTGGACCTCGCTCAGACGGCCCGGAAACGTGTCGAAGCGCACGACCCCCTGACCCAGGAACACGGCGTGCGCGTGGCCCAGTGGGCCATCCTGCTGGCCGGCAGGTTGCCTGGATTCGACCGAAGGCGCATCAGGAAACTGGAGATTTCGGCTCTACTGCACGACTATGGCAAACTGATGATTCCGGCCGAGATCCTGAACAAGCCAGGCAAGCTTACCGAGTCGGAATGGGCGCTGATCCGCAAACATCCAGAGATAGGTGCGATGAGCGCCCCGGTCAACGACGAGTTCATCAATCGCGATGCGATCATGTGGCATCACAAGCGTTTCGATGGCGGCGGCTATCCCGAGGGCAAGATGTCCGGGCTGGAAATCCCGATTGAGGCCAGGATAACGTCGGTAGCGGACGTGTTCGACGCGGTCGCCTCGGCGCGCGCCTACCACAAGGATGGAAAGGGGCAAGGGACGAGGAAGGCCTTCGAGGTGCTGCATCAGGCCTCGGGCGTCGCCCTGGACCCGACCCTGGTTTCCATGTTCGCCACGATCCACGGGGACACTTCCAGAGAGGTCGGCGGGCAGGCCGGTCTGAACACCATGGCCGTGGCTTCGGTCATCGCGGTGGAGGCTGCCAAGGCGCGAAAATACCTCCAGAGGGAAATCGGCCATTTCGACCACAATAACCCGCTAGGCGGGTCGACTCCGCCTCCCGGACTGGTGGAGAAACTGGTCAATAATCTGGTGAGGGCCAATCTGGACCGGGATTCAGCGCAGAACGTCGTCAGACATGTCCTGCGTCTTCCCCTTCCCGAGACCTTTCACTCCGAGGACCTTGCCATGAACGACAGCGAGGTTCGTGAGGCGGTCAGGAAGGCCGAAAACCATGAAGAAGCCGTGCTGTACGTCAAGCGCAAGACCAGCCGTTTTCAGTACATGAGCGTCGTGGTGTTCAGGGGGCAGCTCTGGCTGTGCGTCGGTGACAAGGCGGGCGACAGGATCAGAATCTCCCTGGTGCGCTGACGCGTGGCCCGACGCCCGTAAATGGAGGATTCGACCGGGGTCAGACCCCTCCTAGAAATGGGCCTGGGCGGCGAAGATGACCTGGTGTTCGACGTTTGCAGACGGGGCAGTTGACTTGTACATGAAATAGTCCAGCTTCAGGTTGGCGTCGTACTTGTCGAAAAAGTAGGTGAGGCCGCCGGCTGCTTCCCACAACGCGTTGTCCCCGGACGAGACGTCATAATCGAAACCACCCCCGCGGACCTTGATCTGGACCTCGGGGATGATGCTCCAGGCCAGGGTCGCGTAGAAACCGTGTGAGGTGCGGCCCTTGCCGTTTTCGTCATAGTCCCGGCCCCGTATGTATTCGGCCTGGAAGATGACGGGGTCGATGGCGACCCGGAAGTCACCTTCCCAGCGGTCGGTGGCATTGGCCTGCCCGTCCTTGTCGCGCAGGGTCATGTATGCCATGCCGCCGATCATGATGCCTGGGTAAGGATAGCCCTCTACGCGCACAGCCAGGTCCTTGAAGTTGTCCAGGTCCAGGCGATTGCGCCCCTGGCCGTTGAACAGGCCGACGAAGTAGCCCACGTATTTGAATTTCTTTTCGACTTTGGCTCCCATACCCCTCCTGTCGCCATAGCCCTTGAAGTGGTCCTTGGGCAGAATGCCGTTCGGAGCGTGGGCGCCCGAGACCACGGCTCGCTCGGCGAACACCAATTTGCCGGAAGAGTTGAGTCCCTCCCAGGACACCGGGATCTTGAACTGACCGATGCTGATGTCCGCGTATTTGGTGAGAACGGACACCCATAAGTCCTGGAGGATGCTGCCGGCCGGTCCGTGGTCGGAGATCGTGACCGGGTTGCCGTCCTGGTCGACAACAGGCTGGCCGGCAGAATCGTACAGCGTCTTTTTGGTGACATCCTGTTCCAGCATCTTGGCCGGGTCGATCATCACTCCGAATCCGAACAGGTCCTTGATGATCTCGCCCTTGATCTTGATCTCGGCGCGACGGATCCTGAAGGTGCTGCTGGTGTCCGACTGGCGCGCGACTTTCAGCCAGCCCTGCAGCAGGGCGGACAGCTTCACGTATCCCCCATCGCCGATGGCAAGACGGGTCGGATCCTCGGCGGAGGCCGCCTCTTTTGCGCCGTCGGCCAGCGCGGTCGAAGCGGTGGCCATCGGAAGCATCATCACCAGCAATAATCCCAACGGTTTCATGTCTCCTCCATTCTTGAGATCCACTGGAACCAACATGACTGACACGGGAGTTTATATGAATTCAATGTGACGTTTTCGTGGCAGGAAGGTTAAAGATTCGGTTCTGATTGTTTGCGACAGGGAAGCACCACCCGGAATGCGGTGCCGCTTCCAACACGGCTGTTTACGCTCACGGAGCCGCCCATCGCGGCGCAAAGGTGCTTGACGATGGCCAGGCCCAGGCCGGTGCCGCCCACATCGCGCGAGCGCCCCTTGTCGACCCGGTAGAACCTCTCGAAGAGCCTGGGCAGGTGTTTCGGCTCGATTCCGGGGCCCGAGTCAGCGACCTCCAGGATCGCCCGGCCGTCATTTCCCTGCATTGCATGGACATTGATTTCGTCGCCTTCCCGAGTGTATTTGAGGGCATTGTCCAGCAGATTGGACAACACTGTCTGGAGGCCTGTCCTGTCGCAGAAGATCGTGGCAAGGTCCTGTTCGACATCGACCCTGAGCCGCAATCCGCGGGCGTCGGCCCGTTCCTTGAATCCGTTGACAATGCCTTCAATGAACTCACCCGCATCGATCTCTTCCGGTTTCAGCTTCAATTGGCCGGACTCGATCCTGGACAGATCGAGCAGGTCGTTCACGATGGCGCTCATCCTTGCCGTCTGCCTTTCAATCGTGGCAATCAGCGCCTTCCCATCTTCATCAGGACCCGACGAGCCGAGCAACCCGCCCATGTCCGACAGGGTCTCTACGGCGGCCTGGATGGTCGCGATGGGATTGCGTAGCTCGTGAGACACGTTGGCCACGAAGTCTCGCCTCATGCGATGAAGGCGATGGACCTCGGTGGTATCGTGCACCACCACGAGGATACCGCCGGGTCTGCCCAGGGGAGTGGCATTCACCAACAGGGTGCGTCGATGCGGGTGGGTCACGACTACTTCCGCCGTCACGGGTTTTCCGGCGCCCGCCTCCTCGATGGCGTTGAGCAGGCCAGGGGCTCGCAGCAGTTCGGCAGGGGAGCGGCCCACCGGATCGCCCTGGAAATCAGTCAGTTTCAGCATGGCTGGATTGGCCGCGGTAATCCTGCCCTGGGGCGACACCGCCAGCACGCCTTCCTGCATGCCTTCCAGGATGGCCTTGACCAGCCGTC
>JAADHL010000137.1 GCA_013151875.1 Deltaproteobacteria bacterium | reverse complement strand
AAACGGCCGTCGGCTGCGCGCCCGGCCCCGAACGCCACGCTCAGTTTGGCTACGGCCAGGGCCTTGCGCGCGCCCAACCGCACGAAGCTCGATTGGAAACCCCCGGGATGAACCGGGACCCTCACGGCCGTGATGATCTCGTCTTGCCCGCGCACGGTGGAGCCAGGACCTTTTGCGAATTCCGTGACCGGCACCCGCCTCTCGCCGCCCGGCCCTGCCAGGCATACCTGCGCATCCAGAACAAACAGGGGAGGAACGGTATCCGCGGCGGGGGAGGCGTTGGCCAGGTTCCCGCCCAGGGTGCCGCGATTGCGTATCTGGGGTGATCCAATCAGAGACACGGCGCGCGCCAAGGCGGCGGCATGGCGCACGACCAGGTCACTACGCTCGATTTCCGAGTGCGTGGCCAGGGCTCCGATCACCAGGTCGCCGCCATTGATTTCGATTGACCTCAATTCCCTCAGTCCGGTCAGGTCCAGGAGACCCTCGGGCCGCAGCGCCCCGTCCTTCATCCGGACCATCAGGTCCGTGCCACCGGCCAGAAGCGTCCAGGGCCTGCCGCCAAGGATCCCTATCGCCTCTTCCAGCGACCCGGGCCTTTTGTAAACAGGCCTGCCCACCTACCGCACCCCCTCGGGTTTTCTCAGTTCGCGCACCATCTCGGCCGCAATGGACAAGGCAATCTCTTCCGGCGTTTCGGAGCCGATCTCCAGACCCACAGGGCAGTGGACGTGTTCCAGGGCCTCGGCGGCGGCCCCCTGTTCCGCTAGGGCCTTGAAAATATCCTTTTTCTTCTTTCTGGACGCCATGAGGCCCAGATAGCGAGGGGACCGTCCGACCAGCACCTCCATGGTCTCCAGGTCCTGCTTGTGGGATGGGTTGACCACGACGCAAAAGGACCCCGTCCCGATCGGCAGTTGGGCCGCGGCCGTGGCTGGTTGGGCGTGGACAAGCGCGGCGTTCGGCAGACGATCCGCCTTCAGCAGCCCCTCCCTTTCGTCCACCACGGTCACGTGAAAACTCAACAGGCCCAGCACCCTGCAAAGGGCCTGTCCCACGTGTCCGCCACCGAATACGAAGGCCCGCGGGCCGCACAAAAACGGCTCCAGCAGGAATTCCATCCGCCCCCCGCAGTGCATCTCGCCCGCGTCCTCTGAGCCGAGGTTCCACTCGAACCGCGCCACCTCGGGGTCCTCCAACAGCCTTTTCGCCTTTTCGATGATCTTGGCCTCGACCGACCCGCCGCCCACGGTACCGAACGTGCGGCCGTCCGCGGCAACGGCCATCTTCGCGCCCGCCTTGCGCGGGCAAGAGCCCCTGGTCCCGATGACCGTGGCTGTCACGAAAGGCACTCCTGAGTCCTTCAGTTCGAACATGGCATCCAGCAGGTCGCCGTTTTGAACATGGCTCATCCGGACATCTCCTTCGCTGCCTCCAACACGGCCGCTTCCACCTTCACGTACCCGGTGCACCGGCAGAGGTTGCCCTCCAGGGCCCTGCGGACCTCGGCCGGAGTGGGCGCCGGATTATCCGACAGCAAGGCCGAGGTCGCCAGGACCAGGCCGGGGGTGCAAAAGCCGCACTGGACCGCGCCGAGGTCGGCCATGGCCCGCTGGATCGGGTGCCGACCGTCCGCGAATGCCTCGATGGTCGTAACCGAGGCCCCTTCGCACTGTCCCAGCATGACCAGGCACGAGTCGGCGATCTTTCCGTCCATCAGCACCGTGCAGGCCCCGCATTCGCCCTTGCCGCATCCCTCCTTGGTACCCGTCATTCCCAGCCCTTCCCGCAGGAAATCGATGAGCCTGGTGCAGGGGTCATCGTCGGTCTCGACGGGGCGACCGTTGACACGGAAGCGGGTCATGTCACCCCCTCCCGCCTCATCGCGTTCCAAAGGCGCTCTGGGGTGATGGGCAATTCCCTGATCCGAACCCCGGTCGCGTTGAATACCGCGTTGGCCACCGCGGGCGCGATCCCCATCAGGGGCTGCTCCGCGAATCCTTTTGCTCCGTATGGTCCCACCCGCGCTGGGTGCTCGACTATGAGGGCCTTGATCGGCGGGACGTCCCTCGCGGTGGGGATCAGGTAGGTCGAAAACTGGTTGTTGAGCATGCGCCCGTCTTGGTGAAGGACCTCCTCCATCAGGGCGTACCCCAGTCCCTGGGCGCTGCCCCCCTCGATCTGGCCCTCAACTCCGGTCGGATTAACCGCCTTGCCCACGTCATGAGCGGCGTGTATTGCTAGGACGTCGACCTCGCCGGTCCTGACATCGACCTCCACCTCCACGACGTTCGCGGCGTACGCGTACGTGATGTAGGCATCGCCCTGACCGGTCTTTTCGTCCCACGTAGTGAGCGGGGACTCCACCCAGCCCGAAGAGGCCAGGTGCCTGCGCTCTTCGAAGCAGCGCGCAAGCACCTCTCGATACCCGACCTCGCGTCCGTCAGCGGCCGACGCCTTGCCGTTCGCAAGGGTTATCGAGTCCGGATCCGCGTCCAGCAGCGCCCCGGCCACCTCCAGCAAGGTGCGCCTAATCGGAGCCGCGGCATTGATCAGCGCGTTTCCGCTCATCACGGTCGTCCTTGACGCCACGGTCGGGCCCGAATCCGGCACCATGTGGGTGTCGGGCGCGACGGGCCTCACGTTTTCATACGGGACTCCCAGTTCCTCGGCCACCACCTGGGACAGCACGGTCTGCATGCCCTGCCCCATCTCGGTCGTACCCACGGCAAAGAGGGCGCTGCCGTCATACATCAACTGCACCAGGGCACCCGCGCGGTCCAGCGCACGGCCGCCGGCGCCCAGGCACACCCCGTAATACACGGCGGAGCACCCGATCCCGTATCGTTTATCGCCTGTTTGCGACCCGGCCGGCTTGAACCTGTCAGGCCACTCGGCGGACTCGGCCGCCTTGTCCATGGCCTCGCCCAGCCCCACATCGTCTTTCAGGCGTTGCCCAGTAGGCGTCAGGTCGCCGTCCGCAAGGCCGTTGAGACGTCTTATCTCCAAGGGGTCCATGCCCAGCAGATGGGCCGCCTCATCCATCTGCGACTCGGCAGCGAACAGGACCTGCGGGGACCCGAATCCCCTGTAGGCGCCGCAGGGCACCTTATTGGTGGCCACGGTCAGGGTTTCGACCCGGACGTTTTCGCACCGGTAGGGACCGACCGCGTGCACTGTCCCGCGCCAGGCCACGACCGGGGAAAGGGTCGAATAGGCGCCCGAATCAAGTATGTATTTCACGTCAGCCGCGACGAGCCTGCCCGTGCGATCGAAGCCGTATTTCGACGTGACAACGGCTGGGTGCCGCTTGGACATCGACAGGATATCCTCGTCCCGGGAGAGTATCAGTCTGGCGGGCCGACCCGTTTTCATCGCCACCAGTGCCGCCTGCCCGGCAACTATCGATGGTAC